>JAGLWT010000140.1 GCA_023133295.1 bacterium
AAACCTTTTTGCAGTGAGGTCAACTTTTCAACTTTTGAACAATCTTCTACTTACTCAGTCTGCGCAGCAGGCTGTTGGTACACCGTCCCTATTTAAGATAAACTTCTCTTGAGAAGTTCAGCGCAAGTTTGGCGGCGATCAATCCTGAAATTACATAAGAGATCGCACCACCGAGGAATATTCCATTCAATCCCATGAATTTCATTCCAAGGAATGCCAGGGGAATATACAGCAGAAACATTTGTATGGCAGTGATAAGAGCTCCCCATAAAGGACGGTGGAGAACATTCAGTGCTGAATTTGAAATGATGAAGATCCCCTGCAGGCCGTATCCCATTGAGAGTATTCGAAGATAAAGGGTAGATACACGGTGCACTTCGGGATCGCCGTTGAAAACAGGTGTTATCAGCGGGGCAATGAAATAGAGTATAATAAATAACCCCAATCCGTAAAGGAATGAGAAGCGGTATGAGATCCACAGTCCTTTTCTTACCCGGTCAGGCTTCTTTGAGCCCCAATTCTGTCCTATGAAAGGCGCAATTACAGAAGACAATGCCCATATTATGGTCATGGAGAAAAAGCCGATCCGCGTTGCGACCCCCAGACCGGCAACGGCTTCCTTTCCGAACATTGAAACAAATTTGGTGATAACGCCGATCCCTACAGGCATGATAACTCTGGTCAAAGCTGAAGGAAGGCCTATATATAGGATCTTCTTCCATGAATTCCAGATCTCTCCGATCGGTGTTTTCTCAAAGGTTACCATCTTATAGCGTTTGATGAGCACCCATGAGGATAGCGCGAAAGTCGTCATACGGGAAAATACGGTAGCGAGGGCGGCTCCCGTAAGCCCTAATCTTGGAAACGGGCCCAATCCAAAGATCAAAAGCGGGTCAAGGATAACATTCATGGTGACCGCACACATCATGATCAGCGCCGGTGTCTTTGTGTCTCCTGTCGCCCTTATGGCATTATTGCCGACCATAGGAAAAACAACGAAGACAACACCGAGATACCAGACACGCATGTATGAGTAGATAAGAGGCAGCAGTTCTTTTTTTGCTCCGAGCAATTTAAAAAGCGGCTTGATAGTAAGAAGTCCAAGGGAAGCAAAAACTGCAACGATGAGAGCAGCAAGGATCAGGCTATCGGTCGTGAGCCGTCTTACGGCCTTCATATTGCCCTTGCCAATGGCGTTTGAGATCACCGCGGCAGCGCCGATGCCCAAGCCCAGTGCAATGCCGTTAAGTGCCATCACTACGGGGAAAGTAAAGCTCATCGCCGCCAATTCATCGGTTCCTAATTTCCCGACAAAAAAGGTATCAACAAGGTTAAAAGCCACCATAGCCACCATGCCGAATATCATCGGCACGGTCAATTTGAATAGGATCTTTCCTATTGGCCCTTCTGCTAAGGTGGCTTTAATATCTCTCATCATATCGTTATACGCAATTACTTATTTCCCTCAACGATCCGGTCTATGGCCTGTGCGGTCTTATGTCCGTTGGAGACCGCGTGCACGATATCCGGCCCCCCAATAATATCTCCCACAGCCCAGAGCCAATCCAGGGATGTCTTTCCATTCTCATCTGTCTTTATGCGGAATCCCTTGAATTCGACTTCCTTCTTATATGAATCAAGGAATGAATAATCGGGTGCCTGGCCAATAGCTTCAACGATCTGATCGACTTGAAGCGTCTTGACATCCGCCTCATCAAAAAGAGGCCTGAATCTATGATCCTGATCAAATACCTGTGTACATTTCATGATCTTAATGCCCTTGATAGCATTTGTTTTTTTATCGAGATCAACTTCCATATTTCCCCATCCGGGCTCAAGCATGATACCCTCTTCCATCGCTTCTTCGATTTCTTCGATGTCCGCGGGCAGTTCTTCCCGTGATTCCAGGGAAATCGCGGTGATATTCACTTCTCCGAATTTCACCCTTTGCAATCTTGCCAGACTGCGGGCAATGTCCATCGCGACATTTCCGCCGCCGATAACGGCGATCTTCTTTTCTACCGTTACTTCCTCTCCCCTGGAGATATCCTCAAGCATCTCAATTGACAAATTGAACTTATCGTGCTTCAGGCCCGGCAGGGCGGTTCTTCCTATGGGCAAACCGGTATCAAGGATGACAAAATCGAAATCCTTCTGTAATTGTGAGATCTTTTTGGCCTTTCCTATTTCAATTTCTGTCAGGATCTCCACACCAAGAGTTTTTATCGCGTCGATGTCCTTGTTCAGTGCCTCATCCGGCAATCTATAATTAGGAATTCCATATCTCATGACGCCGCCCGCCATTTTACTCTTTTCGAATATGGTGATCGCATATCCCATTTTTGATAAGAAGTACGCTGCCGCAAGGCCGCCGGCCCCACTTCCCACGATCGCTACCTTTTTCTTCGCTGATCTTATCTGGTCTATGCCGGAAATACTCTTTACATCATCAGAGCTGAGCTGATCCAAGGCATAACGCTTCAGCCATCTGATGGCAACGGGCTCTCCACGGTGGGAGATAGCGCATACGGTTTCACATACATGCGTGCAAACCCTTCCGCAAACATTGGACAGGGGATTCGTCTTGTACATCCATTCCACTGATGCCTTGTTGTCATTGTCCCATATCGCGGTTATATATTCCGGAATGTTCATCCCTGCGGGGCAGGCATCCGTGCAAATTCCACATTCAATACATCTTGAAGCTTCCTTTGCGGCCTGCTCTTTTGAAAACCCTTTCACTATTTCAACAAAGGAGTCATTCCTTAGATCGGAAGATAACTGCTCCATAGCGACCCTTTCCAAGTCCAATAAGGACAGGGGAGTAGGCGTGTTCCAACCCAGATCGTCCAGTCCTTTCTCATCGGGAAGCAGGATGAACTTATCCTTGATCATATTAACTTCTTTCTCAGGATCCGATGTTTTCGGTGTACATTCGATATGAATGAATTTTCTGGTCATTGAAAGGGAACCGGTGGAACATATATCCACACAATATCCGCAAAAGCAGCATCTTCCGTAATCGATCTCCGGCCTCTGATTCTTGACTCCTTCACGGGGTTCTCCCTCAAAGGTGATCAGCCGAATGGCATCGGTGGGGCAGATGTCGGAACAGGCCCCGCATCCTATGCATTCTTCATGATCATTCGCGTGTATCCCTCTGTATTGGGGAGAAACTCCCGGGCATCCGGGAAATACATCCAATTCTTCCTTCGGAAATTTCACCGTTACCGTTTTTCTGAAAAGGTTCTTCAATGTCATATAGGGAGCGATTATATTTTTTTTGTCAATACTCATCTTCTTCTCCTACCTGTCAAAATCCGGCGCGCATATCTGAAGGGTATTCATCCACAGGGCAACATCATCTATTCTCATTCCCGGCAGGTGTTTATGGCATAAAAACAGTCCGGCGGGGAGGGATGGCCCTCTCACGGAGACGCGGTACGGCTTTATACCTCCGGTGGAAACGATATAATATCCGTATTCCCCTTTGGAGGATTCGACCTTCGCATATGCCTCTCCTTCAGGGACCTTGAACTTCAGCGGATTGCCCAGTTTAATATTGACATCTCCCTCAGGAAGTTTGTCCAATGCCTGCCTGATTATTGAAATGGTCACCTCGAATTCGGCGCGGACAAGATTTGCTCTTGCCAATGCGTCGCCTTCCTTCTCTGTGGGTATATCGAATTCCAATTGATCATATGCTGCATAGGGATACGCCTTTCTGGTATCGAATTTTACGCCGGTCGCCCTGAGATTCGGGCCTGTTATTCCCCATTTCTTTGCCTGTTCGGCGGTGATCACGCCGACGCCCTTCAATCTTTTGTGAATGATGGGGTGACGGTAGAGTATCTCATCGTATTCCTTGAGTTTGCTCTCAAAAAAATCCATTAATCCATAGAGCTTTTCCTTCCATCCTTTGGGAAGGTCTCTTCTGACTCCTCCGGGGATATTGTAAATATGATATATCCTTCCACCCGTCAGCCACTCGAACATATCAAGCAGCCGGTCACGGTCAGCGAGCATCAGGTACATTACGGTATAGAGCCCGGTCGCGCCGCCGACGGATCCCATCCCCATTAAATGAGAGGTCATTCTGGACATTTCCAATGTGATGGTCCGTATGAATTTTGCCCGCTCGGGTATTTCCAGTCCCATTATTTTCTCAATGGCTCCGCAATATGCTGCCTCGTTCGGGTCGGGGTCCACAACACATATTCTGGGGATCAATGAGAGGTTCTGATGCCAGAGATTGGTCTCCATTATCTTCTCAAACCCTCTGTGAAGTAATCCCGCATTGACCCTTGCCTTGGCGATCGAATGGCCTATCATGTCCACAACATATCCGAAATTTCCGTGCATGCCCGGATGATTGGGGCCGAAGAAGATATCGTAAACCTTGTTGCCGTCTTTATTCGCGATCTCAGTAATATCGGTAAATAGATCTATCATTTTGCACCTTCCCTTTCCCCGACATCAAATGCTCTTTTTGAGTATTCCTCCGTATCGAAGTCCTTTCTCATCGGCGGTATCTCTTTCCAATTGTGCAGAAAGAGCGGTGAGAGGTCCGGGTTTCCCGCGAACTCTATTCCGAAAAATTCATGGATCTCCTGTTCGTAAACCTGGCCATGTTCCCAGAGGTCAAGAACCGTGGGGATTTCCGGTTTCTCTCTCGGTATCCTCACTTTGACAATGATCGAGGAATTATGATCATATGACCAGAGATTATAATTCAGCTCGAACTCTTTTTCCTCTATCCAGTCGATCGCGAAGATATTCGCCAGGTGAACAAAGGAACTGTTTCTCAGGTAGACCAGCACATTGAGAAAATGGTCACTGCAGACATATACCCTTCCCTGCTGCTCTTCGAACAATTCGGTCGCAATGTATGGAAAAAGCTCTTTGGTCTTATTGAGGATGTCACTTGTTTTCATCGTCCGCCTCCCCGAATAATGACCCTTCTCTTTCAAGTATCTCTTTCTGATTTTTCTTATACCAGTCGTAATTCTTGACATATCTGTCATAGCCCTTGGCTTCACCTCTTTGTATCATATTCCTGAGTTCTTCCAATGCAGCGAGTATCGCTTCTGGGCGGGGCATACAGCCCGATATAAAGATATCTACCGGTATATACCTGTCGAGCTTATTGATCACATTGTAGGATTTGTAATAAATGCCTCCATTGATGGTGCAGGCGCCGAATCCGATCACCCAGCGGGGCTTAGGCATCTGTTCATAGGTCCGTATCATCCTTTTCAATGTCTTTATGGACGCATATCCCGTGACAAGGAAGACATCCGCCTGTCTGGGAGTAGCCATGGGGCCGACCCCGAAGCGCTCCAGATCCCATCTGGATGTCATGACAGGGGGAAGTTCCACTGCGCCGCAGCCGGTGCAGTAATGAAGCAGCCAAATAGATCTTTTTCTGAAGTAATTTATCACATACTCCCAAGCGCTTTGGCGTTCTTTTCTGTTTTGTTCTATTTCGTTTAACATTTTCATCTCCTATCTTAAAAAGACGATGAGCATCTGAATGATGATAAGAGCAAGCGGCACCGTCCAAAGGTATCGCACCGCATTCTCTATCTTATATCTTGGCATTACAGAATTTATCAGTATCGCAATGGTGTAAACCCCGAATTGCTTCAGCGTGAAGGTGAAGATATTCGCCCCGCCGCCGAAGAAGAGATTTACCATAATAGCCGTTTCAAAGTAAATGGCGACCGCCATCTGTATCATTCCGAGTCCCAGAAATTTTCCGCCGAGCTCGACCAATGGCCCTGATGCTATTTCCGAAGGCGCGATCATCTGGTCAAAGGGCTTCTCCGCCATCATCGCCTGTACCGTGATCTCCGCGGCAATGAATGCCAGAGGGAATTTGACGATATTCCAGCTCAGGAAACCACCCGCCTGCATCGCTGCTATTTCCGTAAGTGAAGAAGATCCGGTTAAGCTTATAAAGAGTATCAATATCGCCGCAAAAGGAATTTCATATCCCAGCATCAGTGAAAGTGCTCTTCCGATCCCCAGCGGTGCATTCGGGTTTCCCGAAGCGGAAACCCCCATCGCCATTCCCAGATATCCTATTGTGGCGAGATATAGTATTAAAAAGATCGGTCCGCCGGAATCATAAGGCAGCCAGCCGGCTACGGGGACATGTACCATCGTGGCGATCAATCCGCCCAGCGCCATTATTGAACCGAGGGTCATTATCCAATGATGCCAGATGGATTCTCTCGCGAGGAGTTTTATCACATCGATGAATTGCTGATAGAAGGGCGGCCCGATCCTTCTCTGTACTCGGGCGGTTATGATCCTGCCCAAGCCGATAAAGAGAAGTCCGACCATTATCCCTCCAAAGGAATATAGAATTGCGTTTAATATCATGGTGATCATAAGAAAAGTCCCCCGATGATCATTGCCAAGAGCCCAAGGAGGGCGGCATAACCCCAATTGTTATGATCGGTGAAGATCATATTGATCTCCCGTCCGATGATCTTAAGGATGTATGAGGCCTTAAAATACGCTTTATCCACGGAGCGCTTCAATGCCCAGGCGAACATCTTTGTAATGGGCTCGTAGAACCCGTAAGAGAATTGATATTTATTCGGGGTGACATTCCATTCTTCAGGGTCTTCCCCGGAGGTGTAATTATCCATCATCGGTGTTTTATGTGTCTTAGCGGAAAGGAAGAATATCGCCGCGGCTATTACCACGCCGAGAATGAAGATCACCGTGGAGAACAAGGTATTCAGGCTCCCAACCGAACCCTGGACGACATTCAGAGATTCTGAAATGGAACTTCCGAAGGTCTTCATCAACGGCATCATAGGCCGCAGGAGATATCCGGGAAATACGCCCAGCCCGAACATCAGTATCATACCGATCCACATCGGGATCTGCATAAGGAATGGAACTTCCTTAACTTCTCTTTCGTGAACCTCTCTGATCTGCCCGAGGAATATGGCGTGTAATGCCCGGTAAAGATAGAGGAATGCGCCGGTGGAAGCAAAGAACATCGCTACTGTCATGAAGTAATGCTTCTGCCCGAGCAGCGCCTGATAGATCATCCACTTTGACACAAAGCCGTTCATGGGTGCGATACCTGCCGCTGCGATTATTCCCAAGAGGAAGGTCATGAATGTTATTGGCATCTTATAAGCCAGCCCTCCCATCTTGTTCATATCGGTTTCACCTGTCCTGTAAACAACAGCGGCGATGGTCATAAATATTACTGCCTTGAAGATCATATGATTGAAGGCGTGAAGAAGTCCTCCCTTGATACCGAGTGCTGTTCCCAGAAAGATCGCCGTTATTATGTATCCGGCATTTGCTACGGAAGAATATGCCATCAGTCTTTTTGCGTCATTCTCTGAAAATGCGAGTACCGTCGCTATTGCCGAAGTAATGATTCCCAGCCATGAAAATACCCATGCAAATACCGGCATTCCGAAAATAGAATAGCCGGCATAACCCTTGCTCACTATCGGTATAACATAAAGCAGCAGTCCGAAGATGCCGAATTTGATCATAATGCCGGAAATAAAGGGTGAAAAATCAGCGGGGGCGGATTTATGCGCCCGAGGAGCCCAGATATGGAACGGGTATGCGCCGGACTTTATCAGAAATGACAGGGTCAGCATAAGCAATATCGGGAATGCCTGCCATGGCGTATTTTTCGCCAATATTATCATCGACCTTGTGGTAGTATGAATATTCAATGTGCGGAATTTTATCCCTATCATCCATACCGCGGCGATGAGAAGCATCCCCGAGACCAGGCTGAAGAAATAATAACTCATCGAATCCTTGTATTTTTTCTGCTTTCCTCCCATTATGATAAAGAAACTCGCCCAACCCAGAGTTTCCCAGCCGATAATAAAGAGCAGCCAGTCCTTGGTAAAGAACACCGTCAGGGATGCTGCCAAGATCATCAGCCAATGGGGTACGATATTTCTCGAGTGGATCGACTTTGAAAATCCCATTGAAAAAAACGAATTCAAAAAGGACATAGCCATAACGAAGAATGAAAAGAACCACCCCAGCGGTTTATTCATGAAGCCGGGCCGCATATTAATCCTGCCCACAAGATAGGAAAGGTTCATTGTTTCAAAATAATTCCAATTGCCGTAAAGTTTCAGCAGGACAAAAACGGAAAATGCGGTGTATGCAGAGAAGAGCACCCATGAGAGTAATTTGTGCTTCATTAGGAAGACACGGGTGATCAGCGCTAATACTACCGCTAAAATGATCATTGTTCCAATAGATATCATTGTCTGCTCCTAAAGTAAGTAGTCAAGCACAAGCTTTGCATATTCAGAACTCCTCTCCGCCGCGGATACTCCGCCATTTATTATTTTGGAGATGCATCCCGGCCAGAATCCGATAAGCACAATTATCAGGACCAGTATCACTGCCGGTATCAGCAGATATGATGCCTTCGCTTTGACATCGCTCTCATTGCTCTGATACAATGTTCCTGAGATCCTTAAAAAGTATACGCCTTCCACGATCGTTATAATAAGAATTATCCCGATCGAGAAATACTTGGCGGAAGCCAATCCGGCTCCGATCATACTCAACTTCCCCCAGAATCCCATCATGCCGGGAATGCCGGTCAATGAAAGGGCGGCAACCGTAAACAGGACCGCTCCGATCGGGGATGTCTTACTCAGGCCGCGGTATGACTCCCACATTGAGGAGTCCGTGCTTTTTTTGAAATGAGCTCCGACAAAAAAGAGTACGGCTTTCGCCAACGCATGAGCGATCACAATGAAGATCGCGGCATAAATGCCCATTCTTCCGCCAAAGAGGATCGCCAGCATTACTAATGCCATCTGCCCCGCGGAAGAGTAACCCAGTAAACGGTTGATATGCTTTTCCCGGTATGCCGCGAGTTCTGCCAGTATTAAGGAAAGCAAAGCAAGCGGTAGAAGCATTTTGATCAGGCCGGGATTCTGTATCAGGATGGGATATAACCGGATGAGGGTATATCCGCCGACCGTGGAAAGAATGGAACCGAGTACTATTTTCATTCCGGCGGGTGCGCCTTTATAAGATTCAGGGACCCATAAATTGAAAGGAAATACCTCCATTTTCAGAAGTATTCCGCAAAGGACAAGCCCCAGCGCCAGCCATCTCAGGCTATCACCCACCAATCCTATACGGAGCATCAGATGCGCGATATTCAATGTTCCGGTGGTATTGTAGAGTATTCCGATCCCCAGGAGCATAAGCATTGATGCCAATCCTCCGGTGAAGATGTATTTCAAAGCTCCAGTGTATGAGCTCCTGCATCCTCCCTTTGCAATAAGCACATAGGAGGATATCGCCGCTAATTCCATGAAAACGAAGAAGTTGAAGAGATCTCCCGTCAGGATCATTCCGGCCGCCGCCGCGGTAAGCAGCATGAAGAGGGCGCCAGACTTGTGATCGTTCACTTTTGTCCGCTCGATCCCTCCGAACTGTGCGATAAGATAGGTGATGAGGTAAATAAGCGCTACAAAGATCAGAGAGAGCCGATCACCTACCAGAACTATCCCGTAAGGCGGCTTCCATCCTCCAAGAGCTACGACTTCCGACCCTTGAGAGAAGAGCATGACCAATGAGGAGACCGTCCCGAAAAGAGTGACAAAGGACATAATGGCGATATTGATCCAATTATCCGCTTTTCTGAAGAAGTACATCAGGAACGCGGCGAATACGGGCAGTATAATAAGGAGCGTCAGATATGTGTTCATCTTTCACCTCCCGACTGAAATTCTGAGGGTTCAAGGGTCAAGTTTCCGGTTTTTCTGTAATACCTCAATATGAGAGCCAGGGCAACCGTTGTGACCCCAAGCCCGATAACTATGGAAGTAAGCACGAGTGCCTGCGGCAGAGGATCAACAAAATTCACAGCAGAGGGAAGCCCCAGTTTTCCGGTTATGATCGGCACATTAGCTTCCGCCGACCATCCCGCGGTGACCAGAAAGAGATTCACTCCGGTTTCAAGAATATTCAGCGAGATAAGTATTTTTATAAGGTTTTTCTGTGATATCATTCCGAAAATGCCTATCAGTGCCAGTACAAGAGATAAGGTATATAATATTGTGAACATCTATATCTCCTTTTTTCCGCCGGCAAGTATCAATGAGCCCAGCTCCGCTCCGACCTTAAGTCCTATTATCAGATTAAGCGCCAGAACTATTCCGGATGAGAAAATGTATCCCAGAACGCCTGTCGGGATCACATTCTGGAGGAAATTACCCTTCAGAACAAGTCCCGCTGCTCCCACTGCTAAGAAAAGCATTCCCGCTATTGTTTCGGTCAGGGAAAGTAATTGGGAATTGAACTCATTTCCCGAGAGAACAAGGATCAGTATTCCGGTGGCGATCACCGCTCCTCCCGCAAATCCTCCTCCCGGCGTAAGATGCCCGTTGAATGAGATATATATTCCGGTTATCATGGCAAAGGCGAATACTATGGGCGCGGCTTTTACAAGAACGAAATTAGGCGCCTCCGAGGTTACCCCTTTATTTTTGCCTTTTTTATCGGGCAGCAAAAGCATGAACCCGGTAACAGCCGCAAAGAGTATCAATACCTCTCCAAATGTATCAAAGGAGCGGTAATCGGCGACTATTGAGGATACGATATTGGCTGCTCCGTTCTCCAGCCCTTTTGATCCGGGAGCGAAGCTGACATTGGATGGGCCCGTATGGTTCTTGGCAGTCAAATTGGGCCTTGCCCCTTCTATGTTCTTTTCTATCATTGCCCCGGAAACCCTGGAGGTAGGGGAATGCGGGCCGAATCTGAGAGTTCCACCCTGAGTTCCAAGAGCGGCAAACACCGCATAGCCCAGCAGCACTGTCAGTATCAGAGAAAATATGTATCTGGAAGTTCTCGGATTATTCATCCTTCGCCTCCTTCTTGATCCTTTTCAAAACAAAAAGAAATACCGCGATGGTAAGCCCCGACCCGATGGATGCCTCGGTGATCGCTACATCCGGCGCTTTCATAATCACAAACAGCAGAGCAGCCAGAAGAGAGATAACTCCGAACCCGATGATCGCATGAAGAATATTCTGTGAGAAAACAGCGTATATCGCTGCTCCGATCATGACCACTCCCGCAAGAAGTGTTATTATCAATATGATACTCATTTCGTCACTCCTTCCTTCTCTTCAAATTGATCCTTTTCCAATAAAGCAGATGTGCCCTCCTCATCCTCTTTGTGCTTTATCCTGGCGAGATAACTTGAGGAAATGGGGTTGGTGGCGGCAACGAAAACAGCTATCAAAAGGAATTTGGCCCATTGATCGGGCATTAGAAATGCACCACCGAATGCGATCGAGATCACTCCCAGTGTTGATGCCTTTGTTCCTGCCTGCAAACGATTATAAAGGTCCGGCATGCGCAGCACACCCAGACCGCTCAGCATGGAAAAAAGAGTACCGATGAAAATTAGAATTCCACCGGCGATAATCATGACCGCATCCCTGCATCGCAGTACTTAGCGACGGCAATTACCGAGGTGAACGCCAGAATCGCATATACAATGGCTACATCCAGAAAGAGCCTTTCTCCCGAGTATATGGAGATGACCATCAAAAGGGAAGTGGTTATCGTAGTCAAGGTGTCCAGTGCCATTATTCTGTTGAGCCGGCCCTTTCCGATGAGCAGCCGAATAAAGACGAGGATAATGCCTATTGATAACATAGCGACCCATATCCACTGCAGAAGTTCAGCTTTCATCAATGCCTCCTTTCAGGAACTTTTCAAAGGGCATTAAAACCTTCTCCTTCAGCCAGTTCTTCTTATCTCCCGGATTTACGCAGTGAACAAAGATCTCATCACCTTTTACATCGACAGTTAATGTTCCCGGGGTCAGGGTTATAGAATTGGCGAGCCATAATTTGGCGGTATCATTCTTCAGGTCCGTCTTTGCCTTTAATATGGCGGGTTTTATATTGATCTTGGGTGATAGGACCACCATAGCGATCTGAATATTTGCCATCAGCAATTTATAGAGAAAGAAAGGGATATAGAGGATGATCCATAAGAGTTTCATCGGGTTCAAGGCCCCCATTCCCGTTTTGAAAAGCATTGAAATGGGAATTGCGGTGATCAGAGCGATCCCTGCGCCCAGTATTAATTTCCCTGCGTCTATCGGCCATATCAATAATATCCAAAGCAGGAGAATGATCAAGAAAACAAAGATGTAGCGGCTTAGCTTCATTTTTCCTCCTTATTTTTTAAACATTTCTTCATACAGAACGAGATCACTTCCAATTCCTTGGAGAGATCGATATTCCTTATATAGAACTTCCCGTCATCAGATTTCAAGATGGCGGAGGTAAAATTCAAGATCCCCTTGATGGAGCAATTGTGAAGTTGTGATGCGATCGTTTCCGCTTCCTGCGAGGGGACGGTAAGGATCGCTATCTGAACCTCATTGCTTTTGAGGAATGCACCCAACTTATCAATGTGAAGGATCGGAACGGAATTGATGGATGTTCCGATTATTTCCTCCCTTATATCGAATGCCGCGAGAAATTTGAAATTCGCGCCGGAGAAGCCGGGGTATTTCAGAAGTGCGGTACCAAGATTGCCCGCTCCGATAAGGATGACCCTTTTTTCAGTGTTCAATCCCATTATCTCTTCGATATTGGAGGATAGGGTGGTAATATTATAGCCCTTGCCTTTGATACCGAATTCCCCGAAATGGGTGAGATCCTTTCGAACAACGGTTGCTTTGATGCCGCATAATTTAGATATATCAGACGATTTGATGACCGTTTGCCCATTAGAAGCGGCATTCTTGAGACATCTGTGATACGATGCTAATCGCCCTACAATACTCTCGGGAACATTGTTAAAACTGCTATTGCGCATGGCTTTGCCTCCAATACTAAGTGAAAGTGATAACTTTCACATACATTATAGGATATCGTATAAATAAAGTCAAGGAAATTTGAAAAAAAGCAGCTAAAAATGTAAACTCTCGTATGAAGATAGCAATAATACACGATTGGCTCATAACTTACAGGGGAGGGGAAAAAGTGCTGTCTGCTTTTTTGGAACTCTACCCCAAAGCTGATGTATATTCCCTCATTGCGTATAAGGGGCAGATACCCGAAAGGATACTCTCCCGGGTCAGGAAAGTTTCCTTTATTCAGCGCCTGCCTTTCGCGAAGCGTTTTTACCGATATTACCTGCCTTTAATGCCTATGGCCATTGAAGGATTCGACCTTTCCGGCTACGATCTTGTTATCTCCCTTTCACATACTGTCGCAAAGGGTGTGATGATACATCCGGGTACCGTTCATATCTCATATTTATTTACTCCGGTCAGATATGCATGGGACCGCTACTTCGATTATTTCAAAAATAAGAAAGGATTATCCCAATTATTTATGGATGGTTTCCTATCCTATATGAGAAACTGGGATTATATCACCGCCACCAGAGTGGACCATTTCATCGCGATATCGAGTTTTATCCGATCCCGTATCAGAAAATACTACTCCCGGAGCTCGGATCTGATCTTTCCTCCCGTAGATATTTCAAGATTTGCGGGAAGTATCAATGATATGAGAAAAGACCACTATCTTGTATTCTCCGCCTTTGTTCCCTATAAGCGTTTAGACCTCGCCGTAAAGGCATTTGCGAAGAGCGGCAGGAAATTGATAGTTGCCGGCAGCGGCCCCGGATATAAAGCATTGAAAAAACTTGCAAAAGGACATTCGAATATTGTATTTGAACTCTCACCATCCGATGAAAAGGTTGTCGAGCTCTTTTCCGGCGCTAAAGGATACATCTTCCCGGGATTTGAGGATTTCGGGATAACAATGGTGGAGTCGCTGGCTTCAGGTACGCCTGTGATCGCATTTAATAAGGGCGGCTCCCGCGATATTATTAAGGAAGGACAGACCGGCATCTTCTTTGACCGACAGGCCGTGTCCGCGCTTAATGCCGCATTGACGAGATTTGAAGCAATGGAATGGAATGCGGAGGAGATCTCGAAGAGTGCCGCCAAATTTTCAAAGGAACGCTTCAAAAATGAGATCAAGGAATATATAAATGAAAAAATGGAATCTCTTTGATTCTCCCTTAATTAAGGCCATTTGCGAACTGCTGATCTTCTTCCTTGCCTCTCTTTTGGGGTATTATCTGAGATTCAAATGGGGAATATTTCCTGTGAAACTGGGGATTCCCTCTGTTTTGCCTTATATTTGGCTATTCAGCATACAAGCCTTGATATGGGCGCTGCTCTTTGAGCGGTCCCGTCTTTATCGAAGACATTACTTCATCTCTGTCATCGATGAATGGTATTCTGTTTTTATTGCCCTCTTCTCGGGATCTGTAATTGCCCTTGCCTTCACCTTCTTTTTCAGGGAATTTACATTTTCAAGAACACTGATCGCCGGCAATCTTCTACTGGTCTTTGTGATCACCGCTTTTTTCCGCTTTGCCATGAACCGCCTGGCGGAGCATTTTTACAAAAGGGGGTATGGAAGTGAAGATGCGCTGATAGTCGCTGATAAGGATTCGGAACTTCTCACAAAGCGTCTATCACATTTGAAGCGTCTTGGTTATCATGTGAAGGATGTGATCTCCGCATTGGACTCCGGAAATTTCGGTGATGCCTCGACCATATTCTGGGATCTTGATACCTTTTCAGTGAAGCAGCTGACAAAATTGATCGAAGACGGTGTTATATCACCCATGACACATATCATATATTTCTCCGATATATTTTCCGGTATTTCACCTCATCTTGAGCTCTTCAATGTTGCAGGACTTCCCGCTTTGAGAATGAAGAAGCGGGAGATCTCAGGCGTCGGAGCATTCTTCAAAAGATTCTTTGATATCATTTTTTCCCTGGTCGCTATGATCTTATTGCTGATCCCTTGGCTTATAATCGCATTTCTGGTCAAGCTTTCCTCAAAAGGCCCTGTATTTTATCTACAGGAGCGCATAACAAAGAAGGGGCGTATCTTTAAGATCATCAAGTTCCGGACAATGAAGATCGATGCCGAGGATACCTCGGGGCCTGTCTGGGCGAAAAAGGATGATCCACGGCGTACCTCCATCGGTGAATTTCTCAGAAAGACCTCTCTGGATGAGACTCCGCAGTTCATAAATGTTTTCATCGGGGACATGTCTGTTGTGGGGCCGCGCCCCGAAAGGGAGTTCTTTGTGGAGAAATTCAAAAAGGAGATACCCTGGTATTCCATGCGGCACAATGTTAAGTCAGGCATCACCGGATGGTCTCAGATCAATGGTTGGCGGGGGAACACATCTATTCGGGAGAGAACGCTTTTTGATCTGTATTATATCAATAACTGGTCGCTGGTCTTTGATATCAAGATCATCATGAGAACCGTTTTTGAATTCTTCTTTCAAAAGGAAGCTTATTAACGTGTGATGTGTGACGTGTAGCGTGTCACGTGGGGAAAGCTTGAGGAAAACGGAGTAGGAGCAATATTAATTGAATATTGAGGAGATAAAAAATGAGAAAAGTAAAAGACGTAGATAAGATACCTTCTAAATTGTACAAATTTAGGCGACTGGTAAATGCGAAAGATTTTTGTAGAGTAAGAGAAATAATTGAGGATGGAGAATTTTATTGTTCAAAGTTTACGGAATTAAATGATCCAATGGAAGGTGTGTACAATACTACATGTACTGAGAAAGAAGTTACTGAAATTTATAGAGCAAAAATGGAATATAGAATCTGTTCTTTCTCAAATATAGACGCGCTCAAAGAAGTTCTCATGTGGGGGCATTATACCGGAGGATTCAAAGGTATAGCAATTGAAGTTGATGTTTCGAGCAACAAGGAGAATATTAAAGAGGTTACTTACTGTAAGAATTTTAAGGAATTTTATTCCAGTGAAGATTGTGTGGAGCAAATTTTGACGACAAAGGTAGATGAGTGGAAATATGAGAAGGAGTATAGATTTTTAAAAAATGATTGTGCGAAAGAAAAGGAAAAAATTGGGGAAGTAACCAGAGTATTTGTATGTGATATCGCCCTTGAATTTAGAAATCGAGATATGATTCTTGAAAATAGCAAATCACTATCAGATTTCAGTGTGTGTATAGAAATGCTCAATAAATTGTTACTTGAGAAAGGCATTACTTTGTCGTCCGTAAAATATGACTATGAGAATAATAGATTTGAAATTTGTGAATAAAGATAGGCAATTGAAAATTAGCAATTTCAGAATTGATAAGGAGGAATAGTGCTTAATTACTACGATAAGCTGCGGGTATCTTCAAATTTTACGAAAAAAGAGCTAAAACTTGCTTTTTTCGAAAGAATAAATGAATTTCCTCCCAGCAAATCCCCTATGGAATTCAAGGAAATACGAGAAGCATACGAAACGCTAAACAATGAGAACTCGAGAATAAATTATGACAATACTTTAAAATGTTCCATAGATATAGCAGTAATCCTAAGAGAAGCAGAGAAAGTTGATTCCCCCATCGACAAAGAGAAATACTTTGGCGCCGCACATAAATATGATTCGCACAATGAGGCTCTTTTAGAAAAATACGGGTATTCATTATTTAATTCTGAGAAATACAAAATGGCAGTATCTCAGTTCAAGAAATTGATTGAAATGAATCCCAAGAATGAAAATTATTACAGATTTTTAGCGGCTAGTCTACTACAAGTGAATGAAACAGATTCAAGAATCGAACCTCTATGCAGAAAAGCCATAAAAATAAATCAACATTACCCAGGCTCTTACTTAACTCTTTCAATATATTACAATTCCATGGAATGTAAGGAGAAGGCTATAGCCATTCTGGATCAGGGAATTGCTGACGACGAAAAAATTGATTTTGATGACTTAGTATATTTATTTGAAAAGTTTTGGCTATTTATGTTGTGGAACCAACCAAGAAATGTTATGCAAGTTGTTTCACAAATAAGGGAGATAATTGATCGAGAACAGGATCCAGTTGCAAGATATGCACAGACGGAATTCGCAGCATTCGGTTTGATGGAGTTTATGAGCCTATTTCCTGAAAATACTGACTATGAGATTGTGCTTATGGGTATGAGGGCAATTCAAAGCATAAAACCAAGGGAGGAAATTAGCGGTATTATAGAGCGTTTGACTGTCCAGAAACGTGCAATTCAACAAGTAGAGAGACTTTCCAACGATGAAAAATTTAAATCAATATTTATTAAAATATGCGCGATTTCAGTAGTAGTGAAAAATACATATTATGGTGGTGCTGGTGCGTGTTCAGATATTGACTCTCAAGCTGAACAAGCTATAATTAATGACCAAAGCACTACCACAGAGATGTTAGATGATTTGGATCATATACGAAGCCATTACTACTCTATATATAAATTACATCCCGAACACTTTGAGGGAATAGGAAGCAAATTGAAGCATGGTTCAAGTGTAAATTCTAAGTCAAGCCCCGGCCCTGATAGTTGTTATATCGCAACTGCGATATATGGGTCATGTGAAGCCACCCAAGTTGTAGCATTAAAAAGGTTTCGTGATGAAATATTAGCTACAACCAATTTGGGAAGAGTTTTTATTAAATGTTATTATTGGCTTGGTCCCAAGCTTGCAAAATTTACCGTTACACATTCAGTAATTTCACGAATAGTAAAAAGAATACTCAATACGATTGTGTCATATTGTAAATAGAATTGGAGTAATTCTACCAGATTTACTTTAGTGCAGAGTTTGTATGAAAAAGAGTTAAATGTTACCAAATTAGCTAGCCTTACCGGAAAGAAGATAACAACAGTTTCAAAACATCTTCGCTTGCTGCATGAACTGGATATTGTATCATTCAGAACAGATGAAAACAGAGTGTACTACCGTTTGAAGAAAACTGACATTGTGGAAGTAATTGATCTTGGGATAAGATGTATGGAGCGGAGATAGTTGGGGGAATTTTCGCATTTTCGTATATATGAAAATACGAAAATAGGGTATGGACGAGGAATATTGCACTAGCGTAATCAATCCCATAATATTAATTTTTATTGGCATATATCCAACTTTTTGCAGTATTTCCCACGAATATTGCTTGTTTTTTTTGATTTCGCTGATGTTTGTGGTATAATCCCGAAAACGAGAGGAGATCTGAAATGATCAAAAGAGAAAAAATCAAAGGCCACTTACCCTCGGTCATATTATGTAGCATTATTATATTTTTCGGAACATTTTCTTTTATATACGGTGATCTATTTGACGATGCGGTAGAGTTATTTGATGATGCCACCATTTATTTTGAAGAAGCAGAAATCGCGTATACCAATGCAAATGAATTGGCGGAAATGGAAATAGAAGAAATGACGATTGAAGAATTGGAGGAAATGACAGAGCTCTATGACGAAGCTACTGAAAAATTTACCTCAGCTTCTCAGTGGGAAAGGGAAGCCAATGAACTTATGGCAAAGGCGGAATTGGAATATGAGTCGGAACTGGAACCGGAACCGGAGCCGGAACCTGTATTGACAGAAGCGGAAAAGGCAAAGAACAAAGCGCGGTCCAAAGCCATTGCAATGCGTGCCAGGGCAAAAGCCAAGATGCTTATTGATAGAACTGCTACGGAGAAGAAATTTATCAAAAGGATCCAAGTGGCGGGAGCCAAGTACGATCTGAAGGTTTCTAATAGCGGAAGAGGCCCATTCTTCATTATGAATAATAGTTTTGATATGAAAACAACACAATATGATGAACTATTCCAGAATGAATTGGACGCTATTGTCGAGGTGATGAGGTCATATCCGGTCTATCATTTAAAGATCAGGACTTTTGCTGAGGAATATGATACATCGAAGAAAAACAAGAAGATCTCCGGCAAAAGGGCAGATCTTTTAGTAGAATATCTTGAAGCAGAAAGCATTACGAAGTTTGATATCGAGATCGAAACAGATCAAAATCTTACCCTGGAAGGCGATGTTTCTAATGTTATTCAGCTTGTCTTCTTCCGGGAAGAAGGTTACTTTAGACGATAGTCTTATCTTATTATCTTAGGGACGGTCTTTGATTTTGTACACTAATCCTTGAATTTAAACACGAAGAATTCAACATTTACAGATGTAAAGACTTCGCCAGCTTAATAAAATCAGAGATTATTCCGAACATTCTGAATATTATGACATGGTGTACAAAATCAAAGACCGTCCCTAATTATACAAAAAAGTACAGGCTTAATTAAATCGAATTCCATGTGCAAATCATAGCAAAAACTTGACAATTTCTGTAAATAGTTATATAAAATACTATAATGTGAGGAGCTGGGAAAAATGAAAAGGCTATTTTTAATATTTTTAGTATCGCTTTTTGCTATTTCATTGAATGCAAATGAGATCGGGGGAGATCTGCAGGATATGTTACTAAAGGCAGGCGATGAGGATTATATCTCAGTAGTCGTCCATCTCAAGGATCAAGTAGACACAAGGATGCTCTCCGAGGATCTTCGGGGAGTAGGAAATACAAGGGCAGAAATTCACAAACAGGTAATAGACACTCTTACGGACAGAGCGGCTTCGACACAAGTAGAGCTCAAGGATATTCTTGCGCGGCATCAATTGAAATCGGATGTAGAAAGATATACTTCCTTCTGGATCTTCAACGGATTCACCGTAACCGCAAAAAAGGCAGTTATATACGAGATAGCGTCAAGAGATGATGTTGAACTTGTCCGTGCAGAGTTGAAATTTTTCATTCCCGAGAATGAATTTGCCAATCAGCCCGTCAGAGGTGTAAGGGCAGAGGTAAAGGATTACGGTGTAAAACTGATAAATGCTGATGACATGTGGGCGGAGGGCTATGACGGAACCGGCCTTATCATCGCGAACATGGACACAGGCGTTAACTATTATCACAAAGACCTGAAAGATAAGTGGCTCGGTAATTCAAAGCCCAATTCCCAATGCTGGTTCGATCCATGGGAGGGCAGCACTATTCCAAAAGACGGAGGTGTCGATACCTGGCAGCACGGCTCGCATACAATGGGTTCAATAGTCGGCGAGGATGTTTCCGGCGGTATCAAGTATGGAGTTGCTCCAGGTGCAAAGTGGATAGCTGTAAGAATGTTCAACACCAGCGGCAGCGCATCGGAAGAAAATACGATAAAATGTTTTCAATGGCTGGCGGATCCCGACGGCAACTCATCAACTTCTGATGATGTTCCCGATATATTAAATAATTCATGGGGAGCAACGACTGCCTATGGCGGTGGTGTTTGTGATAGTTCTTATTACACTTACATCGACAATTGTGAAGCGGCCGGCTGTGTCCTTTTCTTTTCCGCGGGCAATTCCGGCCCGGGTTCAAAAACGATCGGCTCGCCCGCCAGCAGGATCACCTCAGCGATCAATGCATTTGCGGTAGGTGCGGTTGATAGCGCGAACTCTATTGCTGATTTCTCCTCAAGAGGCCCTTCTACCTGTGGTACAGGTACAACAATAAAGCCGGAGGTATCAGCGCCCGGTGTTCAGGTATGGTCTGTTGCCGGTGACGGCAATACCGGCTACAAATATGGCGACGGCACATCAATGGCCTGTCCGCATGTTGCCGGCGCTGCAGCATTATTGCTGCAGGCAAAGCCGTCAGCAAGCGTTAATGATATCAAGAACGCGCTCTATAACACCGCTGTTTATGGTCCCGGTCAGAGAGAAGAGGATAATAATTATGGCAAAGGGGTAATAGATGTTTATGCCGCCTATCATCTTCTTGGCGGTTCGGCAACTCCTGATATAACTTACTATTCTAATTATATTGACGATTCAGGTGATCATTATGCCGCTCCGGGCGAAACCTTTTATTTCAGGGTCACATTAAAAAATAACGGCGGCGGAGCGACCGGAGTATCGGCGACGCTTTCCGAATCTGACAGCTATGTAACGCTGAATGACAGCTATGCGACTTTTTCGGATATAGGGCACAATGCAACGGGGACATGTAATTCTCCATATTATCGAGTAGCGATAAATGCAGGTTGTCCCGCAGGGCATACGGTAAATTTTACATTGAATGTAAGCGCTGACGGGTCTTATAGCAAATCAGTGGGATTCAGTATTGTCGTCGGCATACCCTCAGAGAATACCTTTACAAGCTCTGATACACCGAAAGTGATCCCCGATAATAGCGCTTCCGGCGTGAACAGCTCGCAGGATCTTTCAAATGTCGGCGCCATTTCAGAAGTAAATGTTTATTGCGATATCACGCATACTTATATCGGTGACCTGATCGTCAAGGTTATCTCACCCGAGGGGACCGAGGCAACGCTGCACAATAAAGGCGGCGGCTCGGCGGATAATATCGTTACCTGGTACAATACGAACACATTAGAGGCCGGTCCCGGCAAATTAGACGACTTTATCGGAGAGAACGGTTCCGGTATCTGGAAGTTATTTGTTTCTGATAATGCTGGTCAGGACACTGGGCAGATCAATTCATGGAAATTGGAAATAACAAGTTACGGTCAGCCGTCCGATGCCGTGCCGCCCGCTGATATCTCGGATCTTTCAGCATCAACAGGCGAGGCGATCGGCGCTGTTAATTTGAGCTGGACAGCCCCCGGTGATGACGGCGCTTCAGACACCGCCACAAGATATATTATAAAATACAATACCGTAAATATAACTGACGGGAATTGGACTTCTTCTTCCGCTCTTTCAAATCTTCCTGCACCGAAGATCGGCGGCTCGTCCGAAAGTTTGACCATTACCGGCCTGACAGAGGGGCAATTATATTATTTTGCGATCAAAACAGAGGATAAAGTACCGAACAGTTCGGGCTTATCCAATGTGTCTTCCGCGACAGCAAAGGCGGCAAGCGCGATCCTGCTCGTTGATGACGATAACGGCGCTACTTCTGAATCGTATTATAAAACCGCTCTTACGAATGGCGGATTTACATATGATTATTGGAATGTCAAGAATTCCGGCAGCCCTGCTTCATCGAAATTGAGCCAGTATCAAACGGTGATATGGTTCACGGCCGCGGATTATCAGACGACATTAACATCAACTGATGAAAACAATCTGATCTCATATCTCAATAGCGGCGGGCATTTATTGTTCGTCAGCCATGATTATCTGTATCAATTGACAGGCGGGACAAATGGAAATATCACGCAGAATTTCGCGCATAATTACTTAAAGGTGAATTCTGTAACAAATGATATCGGCGATTCTTATGAGACGAGCGCTAACGGAGTTGCAGGTGACCCGATCTCAAACGCATTGAATCTGACCCTCTCCGGCACTTCGCCCATAACCAATTATGCCGATTCGATCACAACAAGCGATGGAGTGACCATCTTTAAGAACAGTAAACCCGAACCCTGCGGCATAAGATACGATAATGGAACATATAGAACAGTATTTCTGGTATTTCCTTTCATTAATATATCTTCAAGCGCGAGTAGAGATACATTGATCACAAAAGTCATCGACTGGCTGGATAACGGCGGCGGTGCCTCCGATACGACCGCTCCTGCTACTATTTCCAATCTTAATGCCGTTGCCGGCGCGCAGGCTGGTGTGATAGATCTGACATGGACTGCTCCCGGTGATGATGGTACAAGCGGTACTGCGGCTGCCTATGAGATCAAATATAATACGGTTAACATTACAAGTTCAAACTGGACCAGTTCAAATAATATTTCGAATCCCTCTGCGCCGAAATCCGCGGGCTCCGGAGAAGCTATATCTATAAGCGGCTTTACCGCGGGAACGCTGTATTATTTTGCCATAAAAACAAAGGATGAGGTGCCGAATACATCGGGGATATCAAATGTCGCTTCAGCTACTCCTCCGGGGACAACGAATGAGTTGAACTACACAAGCAGCGATACTCCAAAAAATATTCCTGATAATAATACAAGCGGTGTTGAAAGCATCATCAATGTATCAGAGAATTACACCATTGCCTCTGTCAGGGTCTATACGGACATTAAGCATACCTATAGGGGAGATCTCCTTGTTAAGGTCACATCGCCCGCAGGAACTCCCGTTACCTTGAATAATCGGGGCGGCGGCAGCGCGGATAATCTTATCGGCTGGTTCCCTGACGCTTTGACCGCATCGGGCCCCGGCGCATTATCCGATTTCGTGGGCCAGAGTTCGAACGGGGCATGGAAGCTCCATGTGGATGACAATTATGCGCAGGATACCGGAAGGATAGACAGCTGGAAACTGGAGATAACTTATAATGGCGGCGGCGCGACGGATGAGGTTCCTCCCGCGAAGATAACGGACCTTGCCATAACAAAGCTTTCCGCGACTTCTATTAAGCTGACTTGGACCGCACCCGGTGATGACGGAAGCGAGGGTGATGCCGCAGCGTATATTATTAAATGCATGACCGCAGCGATATATGAATCGAATTGGTCGAGTGCGTCTGATATTACAGGTGAGCCTGCGCCCGCTGCATCAGGGACGCAGGAGGCATTGACAATAAGCGGATTGACCTCCGGAAATACATATTATTTTGCGATCAGGACAGAAGATGAGATCCCGAATCTGTCCGATGTTTCAAATAACGCCTGGCTCTACCTAGGTGAGCCGCCTTCAGATCCGACAACAATACTGCTTGTGGATGATGACGGTGGTTCTACAAATGTAGAGACATATTATAAGAATGCGCTTGATACGAATAGTTATTCCTATGATAATTGGGTGGTCTCCGCTTCCGGATCGCCTTCGGCAATCACATTGAAAAATTATAATATCGTTATCTGGTTTATCGGAGGAACTTACACCAATACATTGACGGCGACCGATGAGACCAATCTCAAATCATATCTGAATAGCGGCGGACATCTTTTCTTTTGCGGACAGGACTACCTTTATGAAATAACAGGCGGCACCGATGGTGCGGTTACCGGAAAGGATTTCTGTAATAATTATTTGAAAATAAGCTATGTCGATAATGATGTAAATGATAATTCACAGACAAGCCGTGCAGGTGATCCGATCTCCAACGGACTGAACCTTACACTGAACGCCTCGTCACCGATCACGAACTATTCGGATGATTTTGATACAACGGGAGAATGGTTCTATAAGGACTCCGCGGGATATGCTTCCGCTACCCGTGTCGAGAATTCCACTTATAAGCTCGTTTTTATGGCATTGCCATATGAGAATATAAACTCATCGGCAACGCAGGCGCAATTGATGGATAATATCGTACAGTACCTGTCAGCGGGCCCGGCAGCTCCCACGGGACTTGCCGTTTTTAATCCGAATGAAGACGGTACTTTGAATATTTCATGGAATTCGAGTCCCGATACGATCGTTCTCGGGTATAAACTCTATTATGAACTCAGCGATACTACACAGTTCAATGTTGTCGCGAATGTGAGTAAAACTCCCAAGACCTCTCTATCTACTATGAGTAGGAATACCTCGAGCGCCGCCTTGAATGTCAACAGTTTATCGCTGCTGACCGAAAAGAGCGGGAGCTACAGAGTGCTTCAGTCAACGGACGGGAGCTTCTACGATGAACCCCCGGCATCTCCTATTGATGTCGGCATAAATACAGATTTACAGATAAACAACCTCATCAACAGCTCCAAGTACAAGGTATGGGTTACCGCATACGGCAGCGGGAATGAAGGGGACAGGTCCTCGGAAGAGTCCGGCACGCCTACCGTTTCCGATAATCAATTTTATTTCACCTGTGAAATAGATGATGCCGATGCAACGGGCGGAGTGAAGAACGGCTGTCTCGATCCCGGCGAGCAGAATGTGAAGGTTATTGTAACGCTTATTAATAACGGTTCGGCAATGGCGTACAATCCGACAGCCACACTCCAGAAATGGAATTCAGCGGATAGCAATTATTCTATTAGCGGTAACTCCTCCGCTTATGCGGATATCGCTTCTTATGGTGGAACCGTGATATGTCAAACACCGTATACTGTGAATGTTTCTACCGATTGTCCGGTAGGGCATACGATCTCATTACAATTGAATGCGAGCGGGTCAAATGACTATTCGACGAAATTCTACTTCGATACATTTGTGGGTCAGGCGCAGGTTTTACTTGTCAGAGATGACGATTGGGACTATCTTCTGACCGACGGAGGAAAGATCAAAGATGCCCTTGTTGATGCCGGCATAACCTTTGCCGAATGGGATACGGTCTTGTACGGAAGTCCTAATTTTACATCGGGCAGCAGTTCGAATATGAATATAGCGCCGTATCAGGCGGTTGTCTGGTTCACCGGCCTGGGATATGACGCTACACTTACAAATTATGATGAAGAGAATTTGAGAAATTACCTCAATAGCGGTGGTAATCTTTTCCTGTCCAGTCAGGATTATTTATGGGATAGGGGACAAATATCAAGCTTCGCCCATAATTATTTGCACATTGATTCATATTACGGAGATGCGCAGAGTAATCAGCAGACAGGAATTGCGGATGATCCGATCTCTGACGGAATGATCTTTGATCTTTCTTATGCGTTCACGGATTATTCGGATGACCTTATTCCGCTTTCAGATGCCCAGGGGATATTAATAAATAACAATGGCAATTATGGCGGTATAAGGTATCCCGCGGATGGCGTGCCTTTCGATTATCGCGTCGTTTTCTTTGCATTTCCGTTCGAGTCGATCGTTGACACCGGATATGTCGGATGCAATAAGCAGGATGTCATGCAGAGGGTATTGCGCTGGCTTACCGGCTTCGATTACGATTCAACGGTCACAAGCGGTGATGTTGTGCTATTCCCCGAATGGTCGAATGACGGACAGAAGATCGCTTACCTCTACAGGGAAGTGTCGGGTGAAACAAATATCCGCGTCACAGAGCGCTTAAGCGGAAACTCGGTTGCGAATACGATAGATATTACGAATGCTCTTGACGATGTGAGCCATGTTTCGCAGATCTCCTGGAGCTACGACGACCAATATATAATATTCGGAAAGAGAGTAGGGGACTTCCTGCGGATCGCAAAAGTGAAGTATGATGGAACGCAAAAAGGAGCGTCCGAATTATATCAGCCGACGAATGCATTATACCTCGGGTCATATACCGACCCGGATTACTCCGACGGTGTTTATCAGAATGACGGCAAAAGCAGGATCGTCATTTCTGCCTGTGGTGATATATGGGTCTATGAGCCGAATAATACGAGCAATGCCGATTCAGGGCTGAAGAGGATCACAAATCTCTCAGATCCGCTCTCCACATATGCTGTGGTTGATAAACTCTATCAGCCGAAATGGTCGGAAGACGGGAATAAGATAACCTTCGTTGACCGATGGCCGGACAGTTCTTCATACCCCGGAGACGGTGATATTTATACGATCGATAATGTGCAGAACATCATCAGCGGCGGCCGTGAACCTGTAAGCAATTGGAGCGATCCCGATCTTTATGCCGTTGCCGTGTCCACATACCCTGAATGGTCGCCGAGCTTTTCCCTTGACGGCACAATGGTCTCATATAATTTCGATTATAATGCCAGTTTTGAAAATGTCAACTTCTGGACCGACCCTGCCGGTGAATTTTCCAGCACGGATTTTGACGCTTATAAAAGGGATTCTCTTGGAGTCGGTTCGGCCGATCTCCTCGAGGCCAAATCCTATAATGAAGGCTTGATAAAATGGGCGCCCGCAGGCGGAGATGTCTTTACTTACATTTCCAGATGGTCTGACGGCACTTATCATTTGACCACATTCAATGACTCGTCGATCGGCGGATTTACCGTAAAGAAATTCAAGGCGGAAGAAGAGTTCTATACCCTTTGCGACAATTCAAGATCATCGGTCACAATTCCAACATATCTATTTACGGA
Source organism: bacterium (assembly GCA_023133295.1). GTDB lineage: Bacteria > AUK180 > AUK180 > AUK180 > AUK180 > JAGLWT01. The sequence goes on from JAGLWT010000140.1 coordinate 26,797, forward strand.
GCATGACGGCGATCTGAGAATAGTAGTTCCCTCATATATCCCCGGGTGCAGCAGTAATTTGCTCCCGATAGGGGAATACAGGGAATTTTCGATAGACGGGGCAAGACCCGAGATCGGTGAAGAGATGATCACGGTAGTCATACCGTTTACGGCTCCCGCGATAAGAAAGATCAGGGATATTCAGGCAATCGGGCTCTATTTCAGAAACTCTGCGGAAAGAAAATGGGAGAAGGTAGAATCCGAATACACCATTGATAAAAAGAGAAATGGCAATCTTACCGCCGCGGTTGATAAACTGGGTATTTACGGCCTGTTCTACGATAAGAATTTCAAGGCAAAGGCGATCGATGACCTTAGCTTGATCACGATAGTTCCAAATCCTTTCAAGCCGATGGATGATGATGACGATACCGGCAAAACCGAAGGCGGTATAATATTCAACAATCTTCCTGATAATATCAAAAAGATAACGATCTACAATATTTCAGGCGAAAAGATCAGTAAATGGAAGGAAAGTGATGAGGGGAATGTCATTGTATATGTCAAGACTACAGATGCAATGGACCCAGCCACCTATGTACAGCAGTATTATCCTACCTTTATAACGGGCATTAACGGCGGCGTTGCGAGATGGATCGTCAAGAACGATCAATATAAAGATATCGCGAGCGGTATCTACTTCGTTGTTTTTGAAGATGCGGACGGAAATACCAAGGTCAAGAAGGCGGCGGTAATAAAGTAACGCCTGCGGCATAGAAAAGAGGTTAGAGACTGGAGGTTAGTGCAGAGGGTGAAGACACAAAGTGCACAAGCGCACACGAGTACAAGAGCACAAGTGGGGAAATGAAGGATGACCGAGTATAATTGACAGTTGACAATTGGAAAATGTAACACAATGAATTCTTATCTCAAACGTTTTTTTCAACCTGTTAGTTTGCTAACACCGAATAATTAAACTAAGAATATGAAGAAAGAAAAGGAAAAGAAATATTTTTGGTATTACTTTATTGCTTATCTACCATTATTAATATTTTTATCAACATTGTGTTCACATGATATTATTAATGTCGATATATTCATTTACATATTTCTGGGTTTACTGTTATCAATAATTCCCAGTATAATCGTATCGATCGAGATATTTCTTTTTAAAATAAATAAAAAAAAGCGATCACCAAAAGTTACAGTATTTGTTCTCGCCATTGTCCTTGATGTTCTATTAGTACTTGCCGTTATTCTTCCTAACATGGTTCATACGAAAAAAACTACTCCACCTTCTATTGCGTATAGATCAAATCTGTCTGCGATTGCAAATGCTCTTGATATGTATGCCTCTGATCATAATGGTTCTTATCCGAACTCAAATCGTGTTATGTACCCGGCAGCGGAAAACGGGATTCTGGTGGAAACTGGTTATTTAAGATGTGGAATCGTCCATCCTGCAACAAAAAAAGATTACAGATATGAATACGATCCCATAGGAGGTAACTTCATAATTTGGTGCCCTAGCCCCGAGGAATATGAATATAAATCCGGTAAATATTTAAAGGAGCTTAAATATGATTCAGAACTCGGTATTATCAGGGATCCACCGATTAAGTGAAATAGGTATCTGATCTTAATTAGTTATTTTCACCTTCTCCTTCAGTGTTTTCTCAATTATAGGAAAGTCGTTGTTTCGTATTTAGCTAAATACGAAAGTACAAGCGCTGTCGATTTTGCCAACTTCTGGCCCCAGTATCTTGAAATATTCCCTAATGAGTGAATCGCCGATACCGCCTATTATATGTATAATTACAGAGTATTTAAGAGGTGAATTATGCCAACTATGCCAACCACCGTCCCCATTTTTTCGCACCGTCTTTTGACAAACTTTCTCATTTATAATAGAATACAGTATGAAAAAACGAAGTATCTATTTATTGATGGGAATTCTCCTTCTTACAATTGTTACTATTTCATGTAAAAAAGAATTGCCACTGCCCGATTATGCCAAGAACATAGAAGTCACTGAAAATGTCGCCAATGTTACGACTCTCCGTCTTCTGAATATGAAGATCGAGGAATATCAGGATGATCATGGTATGTATCCCGAGACCATAGAAGACCTGAAGCCCTATATTAGAGGGATCTCTCTGAAGGGTGAAGGCGGCGGGAAATACTATTACGATGGTGACGATCATGAGTTCAAGTTTGATCCGGAGCAGGATTGAAAAGAAGGAAAAAACTCTGGGAAAAGCTCTATTCGGCGATATGGGCAAATGATAAAGAGGGCTTTCTTGATGTGGTCAAGCTGATCGAAGAGCGGTATTATTCTCAAAACGAGCTGGAAGACCTGCTGTTTAAGGCGGGCATCACGCTGTCAGAAGAATTTGAAGATGGGCAGCTTGCGAAAGAGTATTACGAAAAATATCTGAAGCGTTTTAAGGAAAATGGCAGATTTTCAGAACAGGTTCTTAAAAGAATCGATGCAGTCTGACCCTTATTTTACCTATACGGGATTTCTGAAGGCGCTTACCGGCGGCAGGGTGGGCAAGATCCTTGTAAATGCGGGTTTCACATGTCCAAACAGGGATGGCAGCAAAGGCAGCGGCGGCTGTATATATTGTGACACGAGAGGCAGCGGTACGGATCTTACGGGCACGATCAGAGAGCAGATCGAATCCCAATTGAAAAGGAAGGCCTCAAAATATAAATCCTTCATATTGTACTTCCAGGCCTTTACAAATACTTACAATACCACGGACAAATTATTTCAACTCTACTCCATCATCCGGGAATATGATGAATTCACTGGAATGATAATCGGCACGAGGGGTGACTGCATTGATGATGAAAAACTGAAGATGATCGACTCATTTTCAGATAAATACTTTGTCCAGTTGGAGTATGGGTTGCAAACATTGGACCCGGATATAAGGAAATGGCTAAACAGGAATGAGACCCTGGAGGAGTTTGAAAATGCTGTGCGGATGACCAAGGAGTACAGCAGGATCTTCGTCGGGACGCATCTTATACTGGGCTTGCCCGGAGAAAAGGACGGTTACCATCTGACAACCGCGGATTATCTGAACCGGCTGGCAATTGACGGAATAAAACTGCATAGCCTGTTCATTCCGCTTTCAAGCCCTTTGTCGAAATTATATAAAAAGGAAAAATTTCCGCTTCAGACCCTGGAACAATTTACATTTCAGGCATCTGAGTTGATTAATAGATTGAATGATAGTATAGTTATAATGCGGGTCGGGGGTTATGTCGATAAGATACAACTGCTTGAGCCGCAATGGTGCCTGGAGAGGCGGAGGGTCATTCAAACCGTTAAAGAGAAATATGCTGCACTGAAGGGGGCCCGTCAGCGCTCTGATTTATAAAATACGACGACAATGTGTGATAAGGGCACAAGTG
>JAGLWT010000141.1 GCA_023133295.1 bacterium
GTCGCCCGGTGCTGCCGGGCTCCCGGTGAGAGGATACGGGAAGGAAATAAAGAAGGGAAAGTGTCATCCAGAGAGAGCTTGCGACCGTGGGATCCAGTTTTATTTCATCCTGGTTCCCACTTTACACTTCACACTTCAGACTTGCTGAGCAAGCTCAGCATTACTTGTCCCTTGTGCACTTGTTCCTGGGTCCACTGCGAAGCATGGTCAGATCTTTTTTACATGGAAGAGATAGCGCGAAGGCCGTCTCTTGAAAAAGAAAAGCGGTGTAACCCCCTGTAGTTCGAAACCCGCGTCCGCGAGTTTCTCTTCGATGGTCTTCCTCTGATATGCTTTCTCTATAAAGGTTTCTTTGATGACCTGCTTGCCGGAGAATATTTTCATTGTAACGGTGAGGCATTGCTTGGAAGAATCCCATTGCGAGACCCAAAGGATCTTGAAATCATCGTAGTACTCATAGAATTTATCATTTCCCCACATTTTCTTCATTCCCCATTGAGACAGGATGTCAAAAATGAAAAACCCGCCATCTTCAAGATGCTCGTGAACATTTGAAAATAATTTTGATATATCGGAAGCCGTGTGGAAATGGTTCAGAACATCAAAGAACATTGTTACATAGGAAAAGCGCTCATTGGTCTTGAAAGATAGTATATTATGATGGATGAACTCAATATTGTCGAGTTCTTCATCCTTGACCCGTCCTTTGGCGATCTCGATCATCTCTTTGTCCTTGTCGATCCCCACGCTCCGCATTCCCAGTTTCGCATAATATATCGGGAAGAATCCGGTCCCTGTGCCCAGGTCAAGAAAATTTGATCCGTGCAGCGGAATAACCTTGCCCGACAGGTATGAAAGTAGGGTCTTGTAGAAATCATCGTTCACGAAACGATCATAATAAGGCGCGATCTTGGCATATCCTTTCACTCTTCATTATAACTGTCACAATGGTAAATATCAAATTTTTTGAAAAAATGTTTACCGATGCTAGTGTCCCGATTCATAAATACATTGACAATGGCTGACGCTATTTTTAATCCGTATTCAAGGCGCGAGGAACGCCGCATACCCGAGCGGTATGTAAGAAAAGAGCAACGCAGAAGACAGAAAAAGAGC
>JAGLWT010000142.1 GCA_023133295.1 bacterium
TTTTTCTTTCATAGAAGGCTGGAGGTTAGAGGTTAGTTTAGATAAGAGATAGGAAAAGCTGGATTCTTCGGTCGCTATCGCTCTTTCAGAATGACATTAGAAGATGTGTGGAGATCGTTCTGCTTCCCAATAATTTATTGTTTTCGCATGCTGTTCCTGTAGCTTGAAAAACCATTAAGAAAATACAGGAATATCATTATAATAATGTAAAGGATCATTGCGATGGGGATCGGGATCAGCTTGTCGTATAGAGAGGTATACAGGATGGAGTTCATATAAGCTACATAAATGTAAAACGGCCCCAGCATTGCAAAGAGGAATGAAAATATATTGAAGATGAAGCCAAAATTTATCTTTTTGCGGGAAGTTTCCCCGTATTTTTTTAGAAATCCCCATAACCGCAGGCCTCTCTCCGGAAAGAGTTTCTTGAGTGAAATAAGATAGAAAGCAAAGAATTCAAAGCTGAGTATTGATAAAAAGATCTTTCCCGTCAAGCCGTACCATTTGGCAAGGGTCAAGCCGTAGGTCTCAAGCACGATCTTCCAGAGAGGATTCGCTTCATCCGCAAGATCAGGAGTGATGTGGAGGGTGATAAAATAATCGCTAAGATGCGCAGCCAACGATATCCCGCCAATAATAGAAGCGAGCAGAAATATCTTTTTGGTCATTTTTTTTCGAATAGGCAGTATCATCAGAACAGAACTCAATGAAACGGTGATCCACGCAATTATACAGATCGCTGGCCCCAGTTTTTCCACGAGCTCAAAGATGATTAAAAGAAATTCATACATTTTGCAATACTCCCCGCACCTTACTAATGGCGCGCTGCTGCCCTCTGCCTTGAGCGTAGCATATTTTACCTGAATATTCAAAAGGTATTTATCGGAGTACCGCTAAATAAGTGAACCCAGTGAACCAGTGGACCCAGGGACAGAATACAGTGAACAATGAAGAAATGAACAATGAACAATGGCACTCCGAAGAGGCTGGAGGCTAGAGGTTAGTTTGGATAAGAGATAGGCAAAGCTGGATTCTTCGGTCGCTATCGCTCTTTCAGAATGACATTAGAAGAAGTGCGGAGAGCGTTTCCGGGTGATTCTATACTTTGCGAAGAGTGTACAATTGCTCCGCAATTTTCAACTCTCCGCTTGGTACTTCTATCCGGGACGGTCGTTCCAATAAATTGTCGACGACACATCCCTCTTTTCTTGTGTTACGAGTGTGGATATTGGTTCAGTTTTCACCTCGTACATCGCACTTCCTACCTCAGAAGGGATGGATTCCCTGCTTTCGCGGGAATGACATAATAAAATTGAAAATGGACAATTGACAGTTGACAATTAGGGAATAGAAAACAGAGGAGATGGATTATCTTTCTGGAATATCTCTGTTTCCATTTTCTGATCCTCTTTCTCGGATCTCCTCTTTCCGCTCTCCCCTTTCCCTTCCACTTCTGGCCGATATTCCCGCAACCAGACATGGGGACGGTGGTTGGCATAGTTGGCATAATTTTACCCCTAATTATTATGTAAGTTATGCCTAGTTTGGCGGTTGCGATAATTCGTCTACTTGGAAATATTTCAAAATAATGGGGCCAGAAGTTAATGATTGTGCTGTGCAAAGATGCAGCGTTCCATGTTAAAAGGTTCAAAAGTTGACCTCACTG
>JAGLWT010000143.1 GCA_023133295.1 bacterium
AGAGAGAGGAAGAAATTGACCAAAGACAATATTCCCTTCGGGCTGTTGCTATTTTTCTGTCTTCTGCGTTGCAAGTGCTCTGATTTAAAATCCGCTGACAATGGAATGTTTAGATTTGAGGCAATTCCAACGAATAATGAGCATAGCGTACCCTCTGTGGTCCGTGAGCGAAGAATGAGGAAGAAATTGACCAAAGATGATATTCTCTCCGGGCTGAATCTCTTTTGTCGTCTTCTACGTTTCTCGTCCCTTACATGCCGCCGTGGGTATGCAACACTCCTCGCGCCTTGAATACGGAGCAAAATAGCATCAGCCATTGTCATGGTATTCATGAATCAGAACACTAAGAAGAGATCGCAAGCGCTAGCATTATGGAGTTGAACTTTGTCTGGGAATCGTCTCCACGAGAGGTCAGCACTATTGATTTTCGAGCTCCCGCGACAACTGCCGCTCTGGGAGCATTTAAAAATACTTCAATGGTTTTATAAACTGCGTTCCCGTCAGTAATTGCGTTCATGATCATCACGTCAGCATTCCCTGGAACACCTGAATAGGATATCAATTTCTTTACCTTTGCAGCATGAGGAGAAAGGGCTACATCAAGGGCAAGAGGTCCGTCAACCTTCCCGGGGATACGCAATTGGCCGCGCTCGGCCATTTTCGATATTATTGCGGCATCCAGCGTACAGGGCATCTTTGTGTTGATCTTTTCAACAGCGCATATCAAAGCGGTCTTTGGTTCGTCTATTCCTAATTTAACCGCGACCTTCACTGCGTTTTTGAGGATCTCCACCTTCTGTCCCAGATCCGGTTTAATATTCATTCCCGCATCGGAAAATACTATAAATCTTTCTCCGAATTCAGCTGCCGCTACATGTGACAGGAGCTTAGCTTCCATCAATTCTTCCTTTTTAGAAAGAATGGCTTTCAAAAACTGATCGGAATGTACCAGGCCTTTCATAATGCTGTCCGCCTTGTCCTCGGCTAGAAGCTCTACCGCTTTCTCTGCCGCTGCAACAGGGTCGGAAATATCAATGATCTGAGCTTCATCGGATGTGAAGTATTCGCCAATGACCTCCGCATTACCTATAAGGATCAGATTAACGATCTCCGCTTCGAATGCAGAGCGGCAGGCCTTCAGGATGGAAACTTCGTCCGCGGCGGCGACAACCATGGTGCGGCTATCCCCTTTGCATAGATATTCTTTCAGCTCTTTAAAATTCTTCATTATATAACCCCTAAAAAGTGAATATATTCTTCGATCTGAATTTCTTCATCCCATTACGCGTATCCAGGACAGGTCTCTTTGAATCCTTAAGCATCTTATAATCCACATTACTATGAGCGGTTATCAATAATACGATATCCGCCTTTGCGAGCTGAACCTTAGTCAAGGAGATATTACTATAGACCTTACTGCCCACATTCAATTTTTCAACATAAGGATCATGATATTTCACATTGCCGCCCTTTTTCTCGATAAGTCGAATGATATCTATCGCGGGGGATTCTCTCGTATCGTCAATATCCTCTTTATATGCTACGCCCATTATAAGAATTGTAGACCCGTTAATAGATTTTTTATACTTATTCAATACCTCACCGAGCAGATCAACAACGAAATAGGGCATGGATCCGTTTACTTCACCCGCAAGCTCGATAAAACGAGTATTGAAATCGTATGCTTTCGCTTTCCATGAAAGATAAAATGGGTCGAGAGGTATGCAATGCCCTCCAAGTCCGGGGCCAGGATAAAACGGCATAAAGCCGTATGGCTTGGTAGAAGCTGCTTCGATAACCTTCCATATATCAATATCCATTCTGTGACAGAGCTGCGCCATCTCATTGATAAGCCCTATATTTACGCTTCTATAGATATTTTCAAGCAGTTTAACCGTTTCAGCTACTCTCGTTGAAGAGACGGGATGAACACTTTCGATAGCTATTTCATAGAGTTCCTTGGAAACCTGCGTACACTGTTTGGTAACACCGCCTACTACTTTAGTCGTGTTCTTTATATTGTATCTCTTATTTCCCGGATCAACCCGCTCGGGGGAGAAGGATAGGAAGAAATCCTTACCAACTTTGTACTTCCCGCTCATTTCAAGCGCAGGCAGAAGTATTTCTTCTGTTGTACCGGGGTATGTTGTGGATTCCAGAACAATGAGTTTACCCTTATAATCTAGTTGCTTGATAATATCCAATGCCGCCATGATAAATCTGATATCCGGCTCCTTCGTTTTCCTCAGAGGGGTGGGGACGCATATCAGGATCGCATCCGCTGCATTGAGGTCCTTGACAGTAGTGGTGGGTTTGAAATACGGAAGTACCGCCTTCAATTCCGCGTCAGATATATCGGTAATATATGACCTGCCCTTCTTCAACATGGCAACTTTTTCCTTATTAATATCGTAGCCTATTGTTTTAACCTTTTTCTCACCGAATCCTGCGATGAGCGGAAGCCCCACATAACCAAGGCCTAAAACACCTACGGTCAACGATCTGTCCCTTATCTTATCTAAAAGACGTTTTTTCATCTGAAATTCTCCTACAAAAAAAAGCCCATTGTACATTCGCACAATGGGCTTCTCGTTTACTTTTCTACAGTATAATAATTACTGTACGATAATGAATTCAACCCTTCTATTCTTTGCCTGGCCGATCTTAGTGGCATTGTCATATCTGGGCTTATCGGGTCCTACACCCTTAACAGTAAGTCTGCCAGCACTTATGCCGAACTTTTTAACCAGATAGTCCTTGACGGCCTGGGCTCTTTTGCCCGAAAGGTCGATATTGCTTACCCTGGTACCGGTATTATCGGTATGTCCCTGGATCTGGATCTTTACATTCGGATTACTCTTAAGATATGCGCCGATCTCATCCAATGACTTGAAAGCTATAGAAAGTAGAACAGCGGCGGCTTTCTTGAAACGTACACTCCTGGGAATGAACTTCACGGCACCGTCCTCTTCAACGAACTTAACTGTCCTTTTGATAGCATCGCTGAAGATCTTCTGGAGATCCGCTACTTTAACAGAGGCTTCCGGCTGCGCTGTCTTACCACCTGTAGAGGCGGCCATCGCGCGCTTTCTTGCTTCCTGAGCTTTTCTCTTTGCCTCCATTGCCCGCTTTCTTGCAAGCGCTTTACGATCTACCGGATCCTTGCTTGTCTTCTTTTTCTTGTCGGCTTTCTTGACAATCTTTTTCTTTGGTCTTGTCTTTTTCTTTGTTACTTTTTTCTTAGGCGTTTTCTTCTTTGTAGCTTTCTTCTTGACCACCTTCTTTGCGGGACCTTCATCACTGCCGTGAATAAGGTATGCATTGTTGGTTACACCTAAACCGAACACTATCTTGGGAGACCAGCCTGCGGTCTCGTATGTGTGTATAGCTTCATCTATATCTGTAATTGCTAGGTTAACAACAAACCCGGGAATGAACTTTCTCGCGTTCTCGTTCTTTGCGACGCTAAGAAGCTGGGGATTATTGTATATGAGCTGAGCTCCGAGTGAATACTGATTACCGTCATAATCAAGCATTATCCTGAGGGGAGAAAGCTTATTGATCGGGAAGAGCGTGGTGGAGATACCCCACAATACGCCGACATTCCTGTCAACCTTCTTCATGCCCTGAAAAACGCCTGATCCCCATCCCAGATGACCCTGAATGAACATGGGCCCGATGTAGAATTTCTTTGAAAGGGCAACATAGATACTATTGTTAAAGTTCTTGTCCGTCTGATATTCCTCGGAGGCATAGTTATATGTGTTACCGTCGGGATCAGTGTAAACACCGATCAGGCCGATGGGAGAAATCCCTGCATCCCCTGAAATATTCCTTACGCCGATTGCGAACGAAGGTAAGAATTTATATACGGGATTCTTATCAAAATCATATTTGTTCTTGTAATCTTTATCCGTGGGATCCTGTAAAACCTGAAGTTTAACATTTCCCGCGAACAGGTTCTGCTCAGAGAAATCCGAGAACATCGAGAAGACCGAAAGTCCTACTTCGAAGTTCAACTTGAAAATACCTTCCATGGGAACCTGAAAACCGAAATTAAAATTCAGGTCCTGCTCACCCGCCTCTCTTCCGTCAAAGATATCGGAAGAAAAGGACTGTGCGTGATTGATCGAAAGGTAGTATCCGAGATTCTCAAGTACATCAGCACTCGGAGCGTTCACCAATGCCGAAGAATAATTAAATGACGCACTGAATGCGATCATTCCAGTAAGTAAGAAAACAAGAAGATAATACTTCTTATTCATAGAAACCTCCACTTTTCAACATTTTACACTATAAAAGGATAAATGTCAATTACTTTCTGCTTTTTTTGAGGGGTTTTGAAAGGGTGTGATATCCCTGAATATCGGCCGGAAAAGCGCGCTGATATTCAAGGAGAAGATGTTCTGCCGCATCCTGTCGGTCCAATTCTACCAGGGCGCTCATCAGAAGGTGATAAGCGGGTTTGAAATCCGGAAATTCAGAGATACATTTCAAAAGAACCTTGGACGAAGATAATCGGTCCCCTTCTCCGGCAAACGCTTCAGCGCTGAGACAGGCCATTTCAGCATCCATCATGTGGACTGAACCCAAAACTTCCCGGGCTGAGGAGAACTCCTCCTTTCGAATATAGTAAATAGCGGCGTTCTTTAGGAAAGCGGAGTAAGCATCGAAAATATACTCTACTTCAAATATGCGTTTCTTTTTACATTCAAGAAGCGTTAATCGCTTCAAATGTATCGGGCGGAATCTATTCAGCTCGAGCTCTGTAATAAGATAAGGTGGAATTTCCTCTTTGTAATAATCATTGAAATATTTCTCACATCCCCTTGTTATATAAAAGCCGATCTCCGGGTACCGCTTCTTGAGTAACACAAATCCTGCAGCAGCTTCATTCGGGATCAAAGCAAGATCAAGCCCGGAGTACTTCGCCAAAGAATCCCGGTACCATTGATACGGCCATAGGGATAATACTATCGGAATACGCTCCCTTTGGAAGAGAAAGTTGAGATTCAGCAGATATGCGGTCGAGTCATCATTCGTAAATATCACAGCTTTTTCCTTTTGGACACCGGATAGCAGGTCATTCAAATAGGCCTGCGGATATGGATATTTGCCGAAAGGGAGAAAGGAGAAATTCAGAATTAATAACACCGCGACTGCCGCTGCGGTTATTATGTAGCGAATTCTGGATCTACTGATATTCGCAAGAGATATTTCCGTCATAAGAAGATAAACAGGGAAAAAATATATTGCCCAGTCGAACCATTCGGCCTGGACATTAAAAAAGAAAACACTGATAAAGATAATGTAGGAGATACACCAGAGCAGCTCAAAGAGATTTTTCTTAATATTTTTCAGAAATGGAAGCAGCAAAAATATTATAAGGGAATTTTTCAAGATATTCGGCCCGGATACAAGTATTCCGCCGGGATTGAACATCATTGTGATATGTGAGAATCCCCGTCTGAATATTATCCGAAACAGCGCGGTGAAATCGGTGGCATTTTCCCAGTTGAAGAGCGGTTGGCGTAAAGCTAGCGCCATCAAGCTGAGATAAGACAAGAATGGCAGGAGCACAGGAATGACGGCCTTTAGAACAGAGGGCTTTCTTATGATAAAGGCCTTCAGCAGAAACGGCACAAAGAAGAGAAAGAGCGGGTGAACCACCAGGCCCATTGAAAATATGAAGGCCAGAAGCGGAAAATACTCCTTTTTAGTCAATGCGAATTGATATATGTAAAAGAACAAGGCGGTAAATAGAAAATAGAGTGAATAGACTTCGAAATTGAATGTATAGTGAAGAAAATAGTCTCCAAGCAGCAAGAGCAGCACGCCGAGATATGAAAGGATCTTATCGATCCCCTTTTTACGGAGTATTAGGAAAAAAAAGATCAATGCGGAAAAGGAGAACAAAGAATTTACAAGATGCATTCTGAAGAGTATCGAACCCGGCAAAAACAGTGTCAATGCCTTCATCAGTATGTAATAGAACGGATATGACGAGGGATGCACAAGGGAACCGTCCAGAAAGGAGATCACATATTCAGGAGAATCATAAAATCCGGGGCTTTCATGGATATTGAAGAGTAAAAAAATAAGGATGGCTGAGAAGAACGGCAGTGGAGAAGCAAGGTAATTCTTCAGAGTTCTTCTCATATTAGTGTTCTGTTTCATAAATACCATATCAATGGAATGCTTAGATTTGAGTTAATTCCAACGAACAATGAGCGTTGCGTACCCTCTGTGGTCCGTGAGCGAAGAGAGAGGAAGAAATTGACCAAA
>JAGLWT010000144.1 GCA_023133295.1 bacterium
CCTCAGAAATGGCTGAATGAGCACCGGGGAATATTCCAAATGCTTTTTGATCCACGCGGTAAGGTATTGAAAGGATTTTTCGGCGGCCCGTCATTGGCGCTCTTTTCTATTATTATCATGACGACATGGAAGGTTGCCGGATATCAGATCATCATTCTGCTTGCGGGGCTTAAAAATATCCCGAAGCAATATTATGAAGCATCATGGATCGACGGGGCGTCCAAATGGAAGCAGTTCACCAATATAACATTCCCTCTGCTTTCTCCGTCCCTTTACTATCTGATCACAACCTCGGTGATATTCTCGTTCCAGGTATTCGGCCCGATATATATAATGACCGGATATGAGGATGGAGGTTCTCCTGCGGGAACCACATTGGTCACGGCGTTCTATATGTACAAAAAAGCCTTCAGGGATATGGAGCTGGGTTATTCCGCCGCGATGGCCTTTGTGATGTTCGTAATAATCCTCATCATTACGGTGGTTCAGCGGAAGATCGCTGAGAAAAAGGTGGTGTACCAATGAGAACCGGCCAGATATTAAATAAAGTTTTCCTGTATATCATCCTTTCCGCCTTTGTGATCATTTTTATTTATCCGTTCTTATGGATGATCTTCACCGCCCTTAAGGCCGATACCGAGATATTGGATAATCCGCTTACGATGCCCGGAATTAAGTATTTCCAGGAAAAGGCCTATTATTCCGCGGTGTCTCTTGATAAGACCGAAGTTAAGAATTCAAAGGATATAGTGAAAAAGTACGGGACATATTTTGAGAGGACCGAAGAGAAAGTAACAAAAAAAGATGGCTGGTATATTTTGGAGAATTCCGATGAAGCCGTTTTGAAAAAGGGCGGCGGTTATTTTAAAGAGATCGGAGAAAATTATACCCTTATCAAAATGGGAGCCGGTAAGGTCCGTCTTGTCTCAAAAAAATCCGTCCGCAACTATAACATTGAGCAATTTCAATTTGAAGGTAAATTCAAAAAGGGCATGATCGCCGATTGTACTGACGGCAAGATGGTCCTTCTTGCTAAAGGGTCAAGTTATACACAGGTCATTCCCTTTGAAAAGATCAGATTATTCGGCCAGGATACCGTGCAGTATATTGCTCCCGAAAAGTTGATCAAAGACAAGGGAAAGTATTATTACAATAAAAAAGAGGTCGAGCTTTTGCGGATAAAAGAAACTGAAGAATTACCCGCGAAATTCATTGAGAAGCGGGGCCGGCATGCCAGGGTTAGCATCAAGGAAAAGGTGCGCCTAAAAGATTATAAGAAAAGAAGGTTCATGTGGGAGAATTTTGCCAAGGCGTGGAAACAGGGACAGTACTTCAACTATTATCTTTTCAATAGTGTCTTCACCTCGCTCATCTCTACGATACTTCAGGTGACCTTTGCGGCGATGGCGGCTTTCGCGTTCGCCAGATTTCACTTCAAAGGCGTGGAGCTGGTGTTCACTCTCTTTTTGAGTACAATGATGATCCCTTCGCAGATGCTGCTCATACCGAATTATATTATCGTGTCGAAGATGGGGGCGTATAATACCTATTGGGGGATCATTCTGCCATGGTTGGCCAATGTGACGAATATTTTTCTCCTGCGGCAATTCTTTAAATCCATCCCCGATGATCTTTTTGACTCGGTGAGGATAGACGGCGGTTCTGTATGGGCGGGTTTCTGGCATATCGCGCTTCCGCTTTCAAAACCCATACTGGTTACCACGGCGCTTTTCTCATTTATCTTCCAATGGAATTCATTCATCTGGATATTGATAATTACCAATGACCCGAAGATGCAGACATTGCAGGTGGGGCTTTCCAATTTTTCTCAGGCCTTCGGCACAGACTGGAATCTGTTGATGGCGGCGTCCACGATAGTTATCCTTCCGCTTGTGGTGATGTATTTCTTCGTTCAGCGAAGGATAATTGAGAGCTTGGCGAGATCGGGACTAAAGGGATAAGGTGAAATCATGAAAATAAAAATACTGGTATTTTCAATTGCTTTGTTGCTGCTTTTCGGCTGTTCTTCAAAGAACCCGTTGAAATATTCCCGGGGAGAGGAACTTGTGTTCTGGCATGCGATGGGCGGTCCGATGCAGAAGGTTTTGAATGAGCTCATAGAAGAGTACAATTCGACTAATCCGAAATTCCGCATACGGCCCATCAATAAGGGAAGTTATTCCGCATTGATACAGTCATTATTGGCCGGGATCCCCGCCAAAGATCTGCCTGACATGTCTCAGGCATATGAATCCTGGACATCAAAACTGATAGATAATGAAATAATTATTCCCCTTCAGCAATATTACGACCTTTTACCCGATGCGGAAAAGAACGATTTCTATCCCGCGTTTATTGAGAACAATACCTTTAATGGCAAGTTATGGTCGATCCCCTTTAATAAGAGCGTACCCATCCTTTATTATAATAAGGATATGTTCGAAGCGAACGGCCTTAATCCGCCTGAGAAGTGGGATATCGATCCGAAGCTGTCGGAATTTGACCGCGTGTGTAAGGCATTGACGCGTGATGATGACGGTGACGGCATTCCGAATCAATGGGGGTATGCATTCAATCTCAGTGTATGGACCTTTGAATGCCTATTACTCCAAAGCGGCGGCCTTCTGGCGGATGAAGCGGAAACAAAAGCTCTCTTTGATTCAAAGGAAGGGCGGGAATCCATCGACTGGTGGCATTCCCTTGAAAAGAAAAAATACGCCTTCAGAACTCGAGGGTATGACTTTCAGAATAATTTTGCCGCCGGCGATGTCGGAATGATCATGACATCTTCGGTATCCAAATTCTTTCTGCGGAACAAATTGACCTTTAATCTTGGTATAGCCGAACCTCCGTACAGGGTAAAGAAGGCGGTTATTTTAAGCGGTACAAATATCGTTGTAATAAAGAGCGCTCCGGAAAGGGAAAAAGCGGCATGGGCTTTTCTGCATTGGCTTACGACCCCGGAGATCACGGCAAAATGGGCGGTAAAGACCAATTATCTTCCGGTAAGAAGGTCGGCCATGGATACGGATATCGTTAAGCAGGCCATTGCGGACGATCCGACATTCCTCATTCCTTTGAAAACATTGGACTATGCGTATTTTGAACCCAAGGGCTCGGGATGGTATAATTCAAGAAATATACTTTCGGAAGCGATAGAGATGATAATGCTTGATCTGCTGGATTCGGAGAAGGCGCTTTCCGATGCGGCGAAGAAGATCAATGTAGAGTTAAATAAATAAAAGAGGTTTATATGGAAGAGAGGATCAAAGTTCAACTGAAGCACAGTATCAAATTGAGAATAATACTTTCAGCGGCTATTTTGCTGGTATTCATGACATTTATACTGATCTTCCTGATCAATGTAGGAATGCAGAATGCGGAAAATGAGATAGACGGTATTGGCGAGGCCTTGATAAAGAACTCCATATATTCGCTGCAGACCGGAATAATTACGGAGGATGAGGGATTTTTACGCCAGCCGATGGAAGCCCTTATCAAAGAGCAGAATATACTCTGGGTAGGCGCTTATAACTCCTACGGTGCCCTTATCTCCAGTTTGGGAAAACCCGGCTTTGTCAGAATGCACAAGGCAGAGGCGACATTGACAAAGGAACTCACCGCAGATCTTAAAAAGGATATCATACATTCCCTGAAAGAGAAGCGCAGCAAACATTTCTATACCGGCGTATATACTCAGGGTAATGGTACAAGCGAGAAGATCGGATATATTAAGCTCATCATGGACCGCAGCAAGGCGAATAAAGCCGCAGCAAAAAATATAAATGTGGTACTTGTCATAGTACTTCTTATCTTGAGTGTATTTGGATTTGTTTATTATTTTGTCATCAATAAGGTCATGAGCGGACTAAAAACGATAAGGAATGCGATCATGGAGCTTTCCGAGGGATCCGGCGATCTGACCTTCCGGATAAATTATTCCGCTCCCGACGAACTTGGCGAACTGGTCGAGTATTTGAACCGCTTTCTGGGAGTTTTAGAGAATCTGGTCGGCAGGATAACACAGATATCCGGCCACATCCTTGATTATTCAGAAAACCTTTCATCAGCGGCTGAAGAGATGTCGGCTTCGACACAGGAGATCTCCTCGACCATAGAAGAGCTTTCGGACGGCATGATGCATCAATCGGAGAAGGTGGAGAATGTGAAGAATTTCGTAAAACAGGTTTCTGAATTCGCCGTTTCCATAAAAGAGAGCTCTCAGCAGACGCTCGGTAGCTTCGACGGACTTGTATCGCTTGCCGGAAACAGTAAGACTGAGGTTGGCGCTTCATTGACCAATCTTGACGAGGTCAGGGACCTCTTCACGGAGATAGAGCAATTGATCGGAGAGCTTACCAATCTCTCCACACAGGTCGGAGAATTCGTTTCCTCCATTAAGAATATCGCGAATCAGACAAATCTCCTCGCTCTTAATGCGGCTATTGAAGCCGCCCGTGCCGGAGAAGCCGGCAAGGGCTTTACAGTTGTCGCCGAGCAGGTGAAAAAGTTGTCGGAGCAATCCTCATCTGAATCGGAGAAGGTTGAAATAACCATTTCACAGGTACAGAAGCAGGTGACGGCTCTGGCAAATACCATCGCCAATGGTGCGGAGGTTATCAAAGGGTTGTCCCATATGTCAGCCAGCACTGAAAATGCTTTCAATGAGATCGTTAACGGCATACAGCAGGCAAATTCAAATCTGGAGCGCATCAATGCCCAGATAGTTGAACAGGTTGACGGTACTCAGAAGATAAATGATTCCATACTTGAGATCGCTGCTATATCAGAAGAAGGAGCGGCATCTACCGAACAGGCCTCGTCTTCTACAGAAGAACAGGCCGCCTCGATGCAGGAATTGTCCGCTGCTGCCATTGAATTGGCAAATATATCGAAAAACCTTAAAAAACAGGTTGACCAGTTCAATATTAAGAAGGATGAAGATCAGGATACTGAAGAGTAGAGAATACTCCGGGATCCTGAACATGGGGATCGATGAAATGCTTTTTCTCTCATATAATGAGGAAAAGCCTCCCGTAATGCGGTTCTATACCTGGGAGATCCCCACCCTGTCTATGGGTTATTTTCAAAGCTCAAAGAGATTTCATTCACTCAAGGAGAGGGATGATGTCGCGATCGTCCGCAGGATGACCGGCGGCAGAGGGGTCATTCATCATTTAGAGCTTACTTATTCTCTTGTCGGAGGCTATGACGATGTATTTGCGTCACTTGACCTTCAAGGTACATACGGCGCTATCTCCAGGATCTTCCAGTCCGCCTTTTCTTCTTTGGGCATTGACATGGAGATCTCCGGCGGAGAACAGCGCTCTTCTTCTGAGAATTGTTTTGATTCCCCGTCCCTCTATGAAATAACGATAAAAGGCCATAAGGTCATCGGCAGCGCCCAGTATAGGTCAAAGGGCAAATTCCTTCAGCACGGCTCGGTGATCCTGGATGTTGATTATCCCCTATGGAGCGATATATACGGTCTGCCCGAAGAATCGATGCGGGCATCGGTGAAGGGGATAAATGAATTGACCGGCAGGGAGCTTACAGCGGAAGTTATTCAGAACTCTGTGGTCTCGGCCCTTTCCCCTGCATTTGCAGCGGAGTCATCAGCTCTGTCGAAAGAGGAATTAGCACAGGCACAAGAGCTGGCATTCGGAAAATATTCTGACACGGAGTTCACATTTAGAAGATGAGCACAACATTAAAAGACCCGGGTTCCGTATTTAACAAAAACATTGCCCTGTATATCCTGGACGGTGAAGAATATTACATAAAGAAATTGGCACTTGAGGAAATAAGAAAGCAGGTATTGGGCGCGAACAAAGATCCGTTCTCGTATCAGGAGATCACTCCGGCCAATTGGGAAGACGGCAAGACATTCGAGACACATCTCTGCCAAGCCAGCCTTTTTTCCAGAAGGATGGTGGTCGTCAGCTATTTTTCGGAGTTCTCCGGCAAGATAAAGGGTGAAATACTGGATGTACTTTCTTCTTCCGGATGGATCACAGGCAATAATGAAACGATCGCCGTGATTATTTCTCATGGAAGAATTGACCTTTCGGGCGGAGCGGCCTGGACAAAAAATTATCGAAAGCTCACCTCTTCCAAAACCGCGGCGCATTTCATGGCATACGCCCTGGATGCCAGAGATATCGAGAAATGGATCGAGAAATTCTTTGGCGAGAAGGATAAAAATATATCGCAATCCGTTTGCTCGATGCTTATTAGTTCTACCGACGGAACATTGGACTCGATCAAGAAAGAAGCGGAAAAACTATCCTTATTCGTAGGGGAGAAAGATCAGATAGAGCTTTCTGATGTAAATGAATGCGTGGGAGATTTTAGGATAATTTCCGTTTTTGATTTTTGTGATGCCGCGCTGTTTTGTAATAAGACAGCTGCTCGGATCTATCTCAGTCGCATAGTGGAAGAATCCGCGTCCGGCTGGGAAGTTATGCTGATCAGCAGGCTGTGGTGGTCCTATAAAAGGAATCTCTCCATCAAGGGAAAGCTCAGCAGCGGCGCTGACGAATATGCGGTTTCAAATACCTTCAACGCACCCTATAAAAAGAAAAGAGAGATCATCAGCAATGTGAAAAAGCTTTCATCAAAGGCCTTTAAAAAACAATTGCAGCTTCTTTTTGAACTTGAATATAAGATAAAAGGCGCTGCACCCAGCGCCCTTTTCAAAAGAAATTATTTTGAGCAGTTCATAAGCTCTCTTCCGAGAGTCCTTATCGATTAACATATACTTTTCTCACATCA
>JAGLWT010000145.1 GCA_023133295.1 bacterium
AAAATATCCAATTGTCTGAGTGAGCTAAAGCTAACGAGTTTTGGGATTTTAATGAGTGATCGCCGAGGTGAGTATCGTCGCAAAAAATGACATCCAGTGTTCTGATCCCTAAATACAATGACAATGGAATGTTTAGATTGGAGGCAATTCCAACGAACAATGAGTGAGGTGTACCCTTAGTGGTACATAAGCGAAGAGAGAGGAAGAAATTGGTCAAAGATGATATTCCCTTCGGGCTGATGCTCTTTATATATCTTCTGCGTTGCTCGTCACTTACATACCGCAGTGGGTATGCGGCATTCCTCGTGCCTTGAATGAAGAAATAATACCATCAGCCATTGTTTATGTATTTATGGATCCGAGCACTATAGCAAAGATGGGTCAAAACTCCATTAAATAATCTTTATTCAATTGTCAATTTTACATTGACAATTCAAAGATGATATTCCCTCCGGGAATAGATATGTTTCTTGACGATCTGGACCCATTCTTACGCCAGCAATAGTTTGTGAATATTTTCACGATTGCCTTCATGTTGTTCTTGCTATTCCTAGTGAAATTTGTTAGAATATAAAAGCATTCTAATTAGGAGATCTTATGTCGAAGGAAATGATGTCAGGAAACGAGGCCATTGCCCGAGCGGCTTACGAAGCCGGAGTTAAGGTTGCAGCAGCATATCCAGGCACGCCATCGAGCGAAATAATGGAAAATGTTGCTAAGTATGATGAGATCTTTTCCCAATGGGGACCCAATGAAAAGGTCGCCTTCGAAGTCGCATTGGGAGCTGCTTTTGCCGGAAAACGAGCCATCTGCGCAATGAAACATGTCGGGCTCAATGTTGCGGCAGACCCTTTCTTTACCGCTTCGTACTCAGGGGTCGAAGCCGGATTTGTGATCGTTTCGGCCGATGAGCCGGGGATGCATTCTTCACAGAACGAACAAGATAACAGGAATTACGCCAAATTCGCTAAGATCCCCATGCTCGAACCCTCCGACTCACAGGAGGCGAAGGATTTCACAAAACTTGCTTTCGATATTTCCAAAAAATTCGACACCCCCGTCATGATGAGGGTCACGACCAGGATCTGCCATTCCAAGAGCATGGTGGAACTGAAAGAGCGGAAAGAGGCGGGACTTAATGAATTCCCCAAGAAAAACACAAAGAAGTACGTAGTGATCCCGGCACATGCCAGGATAAAGAGGGTCATGGTCGAGCAAAGGCTGAAGGATTTGGCGGAATATGCCGAAAACACCGATATTAACAAGATAGAAGAAGGTACCGGCGAGCTGGCATTCATTACTTCCGGGATCTCCCACAATTATGTTAAAGAAGTTTATCCAGACGCGCATTTTCTCAAATTAGGATTCACCTATCCGCTTCCAATGAAAATGATAAGAAAATTCGTGGATCAGCACAAGAAAGTGATCGTGGTGGAGGAATTGGACCCCTTCATGGAAGATCAGATAAAAGTAGCGGGGATCAATGTCCATGGAATGGATATAATCACGAATATCGGCGAACTTAACTCTGATATTATACGCAACTCAATAGAGAAAACAAAGGACGAGGGCACCGAGATCAGGGTCAGCATACCCGTAAGGCCGCCCGCGCTTTGCCCCGGTTGCCCTCATAGAGGCGTTTTCACGATCCTGAGAGAACAGGGAGTGCGTGTTATGGGAGACATCGGATGTTATACACTGGGAGTGCTGCCTCCGCTTGACAATCTTGATTGGTGCGTATGTATGGGAGCCGGCGTCTCAATGGTGCAGGGACTTGAAAAAGCATGGGATGATAAATATGCCGATAAGATCGTAGGCATGGTCGGAGATTCCACATTCTTTCATTCCGGCATAACGGGCCTGGTCGATATGGTATATAATCATGGTATCGGAACTATTTTCGTCCTGGACAACTCAACGACCGCAATGACAGGAACGCAGGAGAATCCCGCAACGGGAAAGGATATAAAAGGAAACCCCGCCACACGCGTAGATATCAGGAAGGTATGCGAAGCAGTGGGGATCAAGGAGATCTACGATGTGGACCCACAGGACCTTGATGCCTTGGGCGAAGTAGTGGCAAAGGCCTTGGCCTCGAAAAACCCAACGGTAATAATAACACACAGGGAATGTATTTTACTGCCGCTCAGAAATAAGGTTAAATTCACTCCGTTGAAGATAGATACGGAAAAGTGTATCGGCTGCAAGAGCTGTGTCTCGGTCGGATGCCCCGCGTTGGCTTATGATAAGAAGTTAAGAAAAACAAGGGTTCTTCAGGAACTCTGTGTCGGATGTGAAGTATGCTCAAGAATGTGCCCGAAAAGCGCCTTTACCAAGAACGGAGAACCTCTGGTCTATGAAAAACGGCATAAGATAAGGGGGAAATAATGGAAAATCTGAATATATTAATAGTTGGTGTTGGCGGACAGGGCGTGATCCTTGCTTCGGAAGTTCTTACTTTGGTTGGGATAAAAACCGGATTTGATGTTAAAAAGAGCGAGATCCACGGCATGTCTCAACGCGGCGGAAGCGTTTCATCTGATATCAGATTCAACAAGGTCAAGGTACATTCTCCCGTTATCGCCAGAAAAAGCGCTGACTTTCTTGTGGGATTTGAAAAACTCGAGGCACTGAGAGCCATTGATATGGTCGCTGACGACGGTATAATAATATCATCCAATTACCGCCTGGATCCGATGACCGTCTCCGCCGGCAGTATGATATATCCCGACGATGTTGAGGGTATTGTCAAAGAGAACCATGAGAAGACATATTTCTTTGATCACATTGAGACCATTGAGAAGATAAAGAATCCAAGAGCGGTAAATATCTATATACTCGGTGCATTGGCTTCGTTTATTGATATTGAAAAAGAGATCTGGATTGAAGTGATAAAGAGCCGCGTACCTCCCAAAACGGTTGATTTGAATATCAATGCTTTTGAAGAAGGGTTAAAGATTGGCGGTTAACAACCTCTTATTCTCCATATTGACCGAAGATATCCCCTTTGACGAGATACTGAGAACAAGAAATGTTTTCAGGAATATGATAGAGAAGCTTTTCTCCGACAATTACATTGAAAAAGAGGATCTGAAATTCTTTGCCACCCGAAACAGGTCCGGCTTCATCGCCATGGACATGGGAGAGAAGCAGCCCGATTACCGCGAGGAAGTATGGGGGCCGCCCAAAGCGATATGCTTCGACGGCGCCGAAGAACCCACAAAGGCATTATCCGGATTCTGTAAAAAAGCGGGCATCGATATCGGCGAAGCGGAATTTCATGATAAAGGGGGCAAGCCCTACGCTTTTTTCAATAAAAGCATCAAAGGAGAACGGTCCGTAGACATTCTTTCAAGACATCTGCCTGAGCTGATCAGCCGACTGCCTTACAAAAAAAAGATGAATTTCGACGGGAAACAAAATTATATCCGGCCGATAAGAAGGGTGCTGTATATCCTTGGGGACCAGGTGATCCCCTTGAAGATATTTGATGTATGCAGCTCAAATACCACATTAACAGCCCACTTCTCCCGTGAGATCAAGATAGATAAGGCCGGGGACTTTATCGGGCAAATGGAAGGCAACGGTGTTCTTGTCGAGCTTTATAAGAGAAAGGACCTGATCCGCAAGCAATTATCCGCTCTTTCGGGTAATGGAATGAATATCGAGCTGGAAGATGATAAATTAACATATCTTGCGTTCCTGAACGAGAATCCCAGAGTTCTGGCAGGCAGTTTTCCCGAAAATTTCCTGGACCTTCCCGCAGAGATCATTGACCAAACCCTTTGGAAGCATCAGAAATGCGTCACTCTTACTAAAGATAATAAGGTGACGAATTCCTATATCACCGTGGTTGAAGAAGGCTGCGATCTGGAAAAAGTAGAGGCCAATTATTCTGATGTTATGCTATCGCGTTTATATGATGCGCGTTTCTTCTTTAATAATGACCTGAAACATAAACCCGATCAAATGCAGAAAAAGCTGGAG
The DNA here is from genome assembly GCA_023133295.1 of bacterium. Classification (GTDB taxonomy): domain Bacteria; phylum AUK180; class AUK180; order AUK180; family AUK180; genus JAGLWT01. The sequence continues at coordinate 3,988 of JAGLWT010000145.1, forward strand.
CATGTAGTGTATTTCAATGATTGGGGAACCCTCGCGAGGGCCTCTGAATACCTCGCAATAATCGGGGAGCATCTTGCCCGGAAATTGGACCTTGATCCAAAGATCATCAGAGATGCGGCGCATTATTCAAAAATAGACCTTGTCTCTGAAATAATCTCCGAAAAGACATACACCGACCTTCAGGGAATAATGGCGGGGTACTATCTCAAGGAAGCGGGATTCGCCAAAGGGATCTGCGCTGCAGTTTCACAGCAATACCTCCCGGCGGGAGAAAATTCAGCGTTACCAGAGACCATCGAAGGAGCGATCCTATCTTTATCAAATAAGATATTACTGATGGCGGTATCGCATTTTTTAAATCTTCCCGTTACCGGCTCAAAGGATATATATGGTGTCCGCAGGGCGGCATTGGGATTTTATAAGGTCCTTTCTGAATTCAATATCCATATTGATATAAGCGCTCTTTTGAATCGCATTGACTTTCTGAATGAAATGCAGAAAAATCAGGTTTACAGCTTTATCGTTGAAAGGATACGGGCATTTGAAAGTGAGGTACACGGTATAAGCCGCGAGATAATAGACGCTGCCGCATATTCCCCGGAACCCGATCTTCTCATGCTTAAAAAGAAGATATATTCATTGGAGAAATTCTCTAAGAATCCTGCATTCAGTGACACTAAAATTACCTTGAAAAGGGTATTGAACATACTTGAAAAGGGCAAGACCTTTGAGTTCCAGGAAGATTTTCTGATAGAAGACGCGGAGAAACAGCTCTTTGACGAATTCCTTTTATTCAAAGAAAAGGTGGAAGGCGCCGGAGCGGACTTTGACCGGATCTGGAGCGCTATTTTGGACCTTAAGCCCGAGATCGACAATTTCTTTGACAAAGTAATGGTCAATGTTGAAGATGAAAAGATAAAAAATAATAGAAAAGGCCTTTTGGCCTTGATCGGCGATATGCTTTTGAAGATCGCCAACTTTAAAATAATTAGCTAGGAGGATACGAATGGCTGAAAAAATGGTTTATTTTTATGGCGGCGGTGGAGCGGAAGGCAATACCTCTATGAAGAATTTGCTCGGAGGAAAGGGCGCAAATCTTCATGAAATGGCAAAGATCGGAGTTCCGGTTCCCCCCGGATTTACCATAACTACTGAAGTATGTGTTCATTATGCCAATTCGGGAAATTACCCTGAAGGCGTGAAAAAAGAAGTGGATGAGCATCTTGAGAAAATGGGAAAGGTACTCGGAAAAACTTTCGGAGACAATGATAATCCGCTTTTAGTATCGGTCAGATCCGGCGCGAGAGTATCGATGCCCGGAATGATGGATACCGTTCTGAACTTAGGACTGAACGAGAACGCTCTCGCCGGAATAATCAAAAAGACCGGAAATGAGAGATTCGCTTATGACTCATACAGACGATTCATTCAGATGTACGGCGATGTCGTCCTGGAAGTCGACCTTCATCATTTTGAAACAAAGCTCAGCCAAGTCAAGAAAGAATACGGTGTGAAGCTCGACACGGAACTCAGCGTCGAAGGGCTGAAGAAAGTTATCGAAGAATATAAGAAAACGGTCAAAGAACACGGCAAAGAATTCCCTGAAGACCCGAAAGAGCAGCTTTGGGGCGCGATCTCCGCGGTTTTCGGTTCATGGAACAATCAAAGAGCCATCGATTATAGAAAGATCAATTCAATTCCCGATAATTGGGGAACCGCTGTAAATATCTGCTCCATGGTCTATGGAAATATGGGAAATGATTCCGCAACCGGAGTTGCTTTCACAAGAGACCCGTCAACCGGAGAAAAGAAATTCTTCGGAGAATTCCTCATCAATGCACAGGGTGAAGATGTCGTCGCAGGCACCAGAACTCCTCAGCATGTTACCAAGAAAGACGCTGACGAGTGGGGAGCGGAGAACGGGATCAATGAAAAGGAAAGATCTGATAAGTTCCCTTCATTGGAAGAGTTCATGCCGGAAGACTATAAGGAATTAGTTGAAATTTATCATAATCTTGAAGAGCATTACAAGGATATGCAGGACCTGGAGTTCACCATTGAAAAAGGCAAGCTCTATCTTCTGCAGACAAGAACAGGAAAAAGAACAGGAAAGGCAGCCATCAGGATAGCCGTTGAAATGGTCAAAGAAGGCCTGATCGACAAGAAGACCGCCGTCCTCAGGGTTGATCCAGCTCAGCTTGATCAATTACTGCACCCCATGCTGGACCCCGAAGCTATCAAGGAAAATAAGCCGGTCGCAAAGGGACTTCCCGCTTCACCGGGTGCAGTAAGCGGACAAATCGTCTTCACCGCATTGGAAGCCGATCAATGGGTCGAAAATGGGAAGAAAGTCATCTTGGTTAGACAGGAAACCTCACCCGATGATATAAAAGGAATGCAGGTCTCCGAGGGAATCCTTACGGCTACAGGCGGAATGACCTCACATGCCGCGGTTGTCGGCAGAGGAATGGGTAAATGCTGTGTAGTCGGATGCGGTGATATATCCATTGATTACGGTAAAAAAGAAGTAACGATCGAAAAGGCCGGACTGACTTTTAAGGAAGGAGATGTCATCACCTTAGACGGAACCACCGGCAGAATTTATAAAGGCACTCTCGCAACGATCGACCCGGAATTTACAGAGGAATTCAAAGAATTCATGACTTGGGTCGATGAGTTCAGAACAATGGGCGTGAAAACAAACGCGGACACTCCGGAAGATGCTCAGAGAGCAAGGGACTTTGGCGCTGAAGGTATCGGCCTTTGCAGAACCGAACATATGTTCTTCGGCGGAGACAGGATCAAAGCTATGAGAGAAATGATCTTAGCGGAAAATCTTGAAGACAGAGAAGAAGCATTGGCTAAGCTTCTGCCGATTCAGGAAGAGGATTTCTACGGTATCATGAAAGTAATGAAAGACCTTCCCGTTATCGTCCGCCTTCTCGATCCTCCTTTGCATGAGTTCCTTCCCCATGAAGAAAAAGATCAGAAGATCATGGCGGAAGAAATGGATGTTTCTGTCGAGAAGATCAAACAACTCGTCGAGGGACTGCATGAATTCAATCCCATGCTGGGATTCCGCGGTTGCCGTCTCGGCGTCACCTATCCCGAGATCAATAAGATGCAGGTCACCGCGATTTTGAGAGCAGCAGCACGCCTTCATAAAGAAGGGATCAATGCAATTCCGGAGATCATGGTACCGCTTATCTGTGATGTCAATGAATTCATCCCGGTTAAGAAAATGGCACATAAGATCGCTAAAGAGGTCTTCGAAGAATTCGGAGTGACCTTTAAGTATATGGTCGGAACGATGATCGAAATACCAAGAGCCGCATTGCTTGCAGGCGGGGTCGCCAAAGAAGCGGAGTTCTTCTCCTTCGGCACGAATGACTTGACACAGATGACCTTTGGTCTTTCAAGAGATGATGCGGGAAAATTCCTGCCTCTCTATGTTGATAAAAAGATTCTTGCATCCGATCCTTTCCAGCAATTGGATCAGACCGGCGTTGGAATGCTCGTTGAAATGGCGACAAAGAACGGCAAAAAAGCCAATGACAAACTTGAGGTAGGGATCTGCGGAGAGCACGGCGGAGAGCCGACTTCCGTTGAGTTCTGCTATAGAACGGGACTTGATTATGTCTCCTGTTCGCCTTTCAGGATCCCGATCGCCCGTCTGGCAGCGGCACAGGCTGCGCTCAAGGATAAATAATCTCATATCGGGGAGGGGCGGAAAGTCCCTCCCCGCATCACTTTTCCATGACCATTGGAAAATAATAGAAGACAAAGAGAGGTTTTATGGAATTTTCAGGAGTCGTTTTCGATTTTTATGACACGCTCTGCAGGGTTGACGAAAAGATCTTCGTCTCCGGCAGAAGACAGGTCGCCGAAGCAGTAAATATACCATTTGAAACCTTTTATACTGCGTGGAAAAAGTTCGGCAGAAAGAATATCACCGGCGAATTGCTGACTACTCAGGATCGTATGGCTGCCGTTCTGAAATCACTTGAAGTAGAGGCAGATGAAAATACGATATCCGAATACACCGCGATCTGCGACAATGCTTTTTTAAGGGCAGCGGAGCCGTACCCTGAAACATTTGAGACGATCAGCTCTCTGAAAGAGAAGGGCATCCCTCTGCATATACTCTCCAATGCTTCGCAGAACGCGCAATTGATCGCGCGGAAGCTTGAGCCTATATTGAAGCAATTTGACTCCGTATATTTTTCCTATGCCCACGGATTGGCGAAGCCGGACATAGAATTTTATAAATTACTGATAAGGGAACAAAATATTGACCCCGCGAAGTTTCTTTATTGCGGTGACGGAAATGACCGCGAACTTGATATAGCAACATCCCTTGGATTCACTTCGGTCAAGGTCGACCATGAGGTGATGGCATCATACCGATTCGGAGAATCCACTGATTTTGAACATACGATATCCGATCTGAGAGGAATACTAGAATTTTTCTGAACAGAACCCGCTGTTCAGAAAAATTGGTGATACGTAACAAGTGCACAAGGCACAAGTGGAACAATCAGCCCGCCACGCAGACTGAGTACAAGGCGGTGGTAGATAAGAATCGGAAGTGAGATACCAAACAGATTTATTTGAAAACAGTCACAATTTTAATCCCCATTGGGTATAATGCTTCACATTAAAACATCTGTCGCTTTGGAATTAGTCCTAGAAATGTCTACTTTGTCCACCACCGGCCCCAATGTTTATTTAAACGACCAACTGTTCCGGATAGAAATTCTCAAGCAGCTATCATCTTCGATAAAACAACATGATTCTAACATGAACGAATATTTAACCCACTGTTCGACTTCAATTGATTTTTTTAGGTTTTTATGGTAGCCTTTAATCAGTTGTAGGATGGGAAGGTAGTAATTGAGTAATTTCCAACATCTCCCAGCCAGCGTAGATTTAGTGCTTCTTTATTGTTCTTTTTACAGCAGAAACAAAGTGATTTAGAATATGATTAAATATTCCAGGGGTCCATTATATGAATATCGGTATTATTATTGGAAGGATTGGTGATGTTGATGGAGTTGCTCTAGAAACAGAAAAATGGATACAAGTTCTCAAAGGAATGGGACATAGGATATTTATTATGTCGGGACGATATGCAAGACATATCGTAGAACCGGAAGATGAAACACTTGTCCAGATGCTTTCTTTCTTTTCACCTGAATGTGAATGGGAACAAAAAAGAGCATTTTTTCTCCCGAGATTTGAAGATCTTGATGAGCTTCTTGATCAACTTGAATATTCCTCCAACAGAATTGCTGTTTATATTTTCAAATGGATCCTTACCAACAGGATAGACATTCTGCTTTCTGAAAATGCTTCCACTTTGCCATGTCATCTTTCGATGGGAATGGGTATCAAAAAAGTTGTTAAAAATACAGGCCTCAGAATTGTGTGTCACGATCACGATTTTCATTGGGAAAGGGGGGATAGATATAAATCACCGTTTAAAGAAATAAATGATCTTGTTAACGGTACCTTCCCGCTGCTTTCTCCAAATGCTTCCCACGCGGTAATAAATACTTATTCAAAAAATACATTAAGGGAAAAATTTGACATCAATGCTACCCTGGTCCCTAATGTAATGGATTTCAATGAACCTTATGCCGAAATAGATGAATATAACAGGGATCTGCTTGATAATATCGGACTGGGAAATGGGGATATTCCAATTTTTCAAGCCACCAGAATAGTGAGACGAAAAGGAATCGAAACGGCAATAGAACTTATTGAACGGATTCAGGACACTAAAGTGAAATTGATAATAACAGGGACTTATGCCGATGACGAGAGATATGGACATTACAAGGAATTAGTGCAGCTTGTAAAAGATAAAAATCTTGATGGCCGTGTATTTTTTTCTCGCAACAGAATACTCAGTCATAGAACTCAATCGCACACGGGGAAAAAAATATATTCCCTGTCAGATGCTTATGCTCATGCGACAGCCTGCACATATTTCAGCAAATATGAAGGATTTGGAAACGCATTTATAGAGGCGGTACTTGCGAAGCGCCCTGTTTTTGTAAACAATTATAAGCCCGTGTTCTGGCACGACATAGGTTCCAAGGGTTTTAAAACGGTTATGATCGAGGAAAATAATTTAACAGATGCCGCTGTGGATGAAATCTTTAAAATAATACACAGTAAAAAATTAAGAGAGGAAATTGCCGAACATAATTACAAACTTGCTAAAAAGTACTTTTCTTATGATGTGCTGGAAGAAAAATTAGCAGAACTATTTTACTGAACAGGCGAGGGAATAAATTTATGAAAAGCGTAAAGGAAATGATGTTTTCTCTCAGGTCAGAAAAGATAGAAACATGGTTTGATTTAGGACTCTATATAGACAGGATACGAGAAAGCAGAGATACACCGCAAACAGAAGTTTTTAATGATTTTGAGAAATTTACGGAGTTTGTTGCCGGGGGCATTGCATTTATCACCTTCAATCTTTCAGTCGACGGTGTTTCCACTGAGATCGGGAAATATGCAAAATCCTTCAGGAAAATTATTAGAGATGTATCGGTGCATTTTATCCTCGGTGAACTCAGCAATAGGGTAGGAAAAGATATTATAGACCCGTCCTATAAAATATTCGAGGTTCCTGAAATTGTTGGATTCAGTAAATGGAAACATTATAATGATTTTTTTCACACAAACCTTGAGCGGGGGAGTGATTCTTATAATAGTCTGATTTTGAATTTCTGGGATGAGGTTTTGAGTATAACAGAGAAATTGGGAAAGTATATTGAAGAAAATGATATAAGATTACTATTTTTAATCAATACTTGTTCAAATCCCGGAAATGTATCCCTCGCGCTTGCAATGGTATTTATTTCCGAGTTTATGGGTCTACCCGTCATAAACAATAATCATGACTTCTATTGGGAGGGGGGCAACAGCCGAATCGATATTGCAACTCAAAATCTAAACCCCGGACCAAGAGACCATTTTTTCCATAATTCACATATTGGTGAATTTTTTTCCCTGATTGAAGTTCTTTATACCTGGGAATCCCGTTCATGGCTGCAGGTTAATATTAATAATTTTCAATCCCAACAACTTATTGAAAAGTACGGTCATAATCCGGCAAATATAACGGAGATAGGAACGGCAATAGATTTTAAATATTATAGCTGCATAGAAAACGGAAGGATACTGGATATATATAAACAATTATTTGATATTTTTAATAATAAAAAGAAATATATCAATCCTCTTACTGCCAAAGAAGTAATTTCAAGAAAATTAATGTCAAAGGAAAATCTATTACCCGTTTTCATAGGCAGGCGTAGGACCCTGTCATTAAAGGAAATAATTAATGATAATTTTATTTTTATCCAACCGACCAGAATAGTAGCACGGAAAAAAATAGAGATCAATTTTATTTTAATAAAGAAATTATTTGAAAACAAAGAATTTTCAAAATGCTTTGACAATAATAGACAGTTGAAATTAACTCTTTTAATAACCGGACCAATTGCGGGGGGGCATACTGAATATGCCGAAAGGCTTACTTGTTTGTTTTCCGAAATGCTGTCTGAAATAGATTCCCGTTATAGAAATAGAATATTTCTAGGATTTATTTTCAGTGAATTTGATCATCCTAATTTCAAAAGTCGATATGAAAAACCGATTTCAGTACCGGAACTGTACAATATTGCATCACTTGTTCTGCTACCAAGTGAAACAGAAGGCCGTGGTCTGCCCATTATTGAGTCATCTGCCTGCGGGACACCTATTTTTGTTCGCAGGTATTACCCTGAGCATGTGTATTCCGCAGTAATTGGAGAACACCTTTCAATAGAAGAGCGTTTGAAAGTGATCGAGTTTAATAATGATGATATCGGAACGGAAATTATCGACAAGGTTGCAGACCATGTACTTCATCCCCAGGATTATATGATAGAAGCAGCTGAAAATAAACAAGTGGTCCGGAACAGATATACGCTCAACTCAATGAAAGACGATATCAGGAATGCGTTATATAAATTATTTCTTCAACTTTGTGATAATTCAGATAGTATGGAGCTTGCAATCTGGGCTTTAGAACAGCATAACCATATTACCGAAAAAGAGAATCTGGACTTGAAGAAAATACTGGATACCAGTAATCGCCAATATTTGCCCGGATATGGGAAGATGCGGTTTATGATATTTCTCAAGTCGTTAATAGACCCAAGCTATTTCCGAGTAGAAGAACAGCGGTTCAAAGGGATGGCAATGAAATTCGCAAGCAATCTTGTTCAATACAATCCAGACCCCACACCTCTTTCCCAGGAAAAAAAACACAAATTCTTTGACGCTGTGAATGATATATTTCTGTATAGAAAAGGTGATGTCCCCATAAGAATTGACCATTCCTTTAATTATAGACATCGAAACAAAAAGCATTATCCGTACAGGGATCTTACCTTTCAGGAGCTCACGGGGGTAATAACCATACTTTTTAATAAAATCGCATCTCCGCCCCCATATATAGAATTCTGGAATGAAGTCAGGCATTTAATTAATTTTAATCAGGCGATCCTTCAACTCACGAACAGTTCCGAACTTGCTATAGATCATAGAAAAAGATTAAAGAGAAGACTTGAAGAGAATGTCCCGGTAGCATTATTCCCCGGGAATTATATAAATTACGAAATGGAGTTTCTTGTTCTTCAACCTATCCGTAAGCGGCTTGGGTTGAAGGCGGAAGAGAAACTTACCGCTCAAATTCTTGAATTAGCTGAGGATCTCGCCCCGATATACGTAATAAAACATAATGTCCCTATTGGACTTTCGATAACTGCCGATGCGTTAAAAAGCTATATTTCAAGTTCTGATAATTCAGAGATGAAGCTTCTATTCGAATACGGGGTATGTAAAATAATTAAGAGTAATCAGGTAACGGTGGGAGTCCATTTTGAACAGCTTGGAAAGGAAGCTTTAAGAGCTTTAAGAGATGTAAAAGAGGGAAGTGGCTTTATTATCGCGAGTGGAGACCATTCCGCAATGATGACCGATCTTGTAAATATCGAAACATTTCATATTGGAAGAGCAACCAAAATATTAGCTTCAAAGATAATGGGGATCCCGGTTGGAAGCGGCTATCTTAATTGGGTGCCCGCCGGCCTGAGAAGTTGTCTTTCTTACCCCACTCCGGTGCAGACTTCTAGGGATTGCAGTATGGCGCTGAAGAGCTCTGTTTTCAAAAGACTCTCAAAGAAATACGGTGAAGAAAAGATACTTGAAATTCTTAAGAAAGATGCCTCAACAAAGGGTTCCCCTGTGATGGATGTTTTAAACTCTCTTGTTTCGGATAAAGAATCAAATAAAGGTATTTCAACATCTCAAATCATGGGGATCTACAAGGACGGTCTGCCTTGGGCAGGTGCAATGGCAAGGGTTGCGATAAAGGACAGCCGAAGGCAATGGAATTTTAGTATTCAGGCCCGCGAGAACAATGAGACCATAACAGTACCGGAATTTTGCCGGAATTTTTATAAGAAGACCGGAAAGAGGCCTAATATTGCATGGAACGGCGGCTATATACTGAATTCCGAGCTTGTAGGCAAACTTGGCATTTCGGCATCGTATATTGGTTCCTCACTCGGTCTAGTTATAACAGAGAAAAAGATAGTGTCTCCGCCACTCTTCAATAAACCCGCATTTGGTATCTTTTCCAACGGCACATTGAAAATTGAGCGGGTAAACTGTTCTGAAGGAATTACCATTGTTGATACGAACAAGGAGATCGTTATTACAAAAGATCAGTACAACATCTCCGATCCTGAAGACAAACCCTGTTTCTATGACCTTATGTATCCAGATGAATATATCAATGGCAACGGCCATGTAATTTTCCGTTTTTCCCGGAATGTTATCAAAGAAATAATTCATACAAAAAAGGGAGAAAAAATTAAACTGTTGCCAGTGGGTCTCACCTTCTCATTTCCAAAACGGTTAGTACCCGAGAGCTGGGATAGAATCGAAAAAGAGGCTATTTTCAAACTTCCCTTCTGGAATGATGTTAAACACGCGCTTGAAGCCGGGCCCATGCTTGTAGAGAACGGTAGGGTTTGTATAGATATGGAGTTGGAGGGATGGAAAACCACGAATTCCATTAGTACACAAGCCAGCAGACTTGATTATCTTGATATGCGTGGCCCTAAAATAGCGGTTGGACTTGATATAGACGGAAATCTTATTGTCTTAACAGTAAATGGCAGAATAAGGGAATCGGTAGGCGCGACACATATAGATATGGCGGAAATTCTTTTATCAAAGGGAGTAATGACCGGTATGGGGTTTGATCCGGGCGGCAGCAGTACACTTGTGGTACATAATAAGATCCTGAATATTTCTCCGTATAATCATAAATATGAGAACGATATATATACCCTTCCACCGGAACCAAGAGCGGTATCAAATGTGGTGATCGGTTATTCAAGTAAGTAGAAAAAAGAGGAAAGAAAGGTACATGCTTTCAGGTTGAAATAATTATTACAAGTGGTATAATTTTCAGAGAGGAGGATTCGAATGACTGACAAAGTTGTCCTTATGCTGAGTTTCGGTGGATATCTTGCATTTATTCTCATTATCGGGATCATTGCATCCAAGTTCAATAAAACACTTTCTGATTTTTTACTGGGCGGTAGAAAGCTCGGGCCGTGGCTGCTCTCCATCTCTGAAAGAGCATCAGGAGAGAGTGCCTGGCTGATCGTCGGGTTTACCGGAACGGCTTTCGCCATGGGACTGAAGGCGATCTGGATCGCGCTCGGATGCGCGCTCGGGATCATATTCAATTGGCTCTTTATTGCTAAAAAACTCAGAGAGGCAGGAGGAAAATACGATTCCCTTACGATTCCCGATTATTTAGCGGAACGCTACGGGGATAAGAGGCACATTCTACGCATCACATCTGCTGTAATGATACTGATCTTCTATGTTCTTTATGTGTCAGGACAGTTCATGGGTACTCAGAAGATACTTGATGTGGCATTTAACATACCGCCGACCACCGGAATACTTATAGGTGCGGCGATCATTATCTTTTATACCGCGCTGGGCGGGTTTATGGCGGTGGTATGGACTGATTTCTTTCAGGGACTTATTATGCTTGCCGCACTCGTTCTGCTCCCGATCCTCGGGTTGATCAAACTGGGGGGATTCGGCGCCGCGATCGAGATGATACGGGCGGCAAGAGGGCCCGAAGCGGCAGGGCTCTTTTATTCCGGCAATTTCTGGCAATCTGTAGCTCTTGTGATATCCGGCCTCGGATGGGGACTCGGATATATGGGACAGCCGCATCTTCTGGTAAGATTTATGGCATTTGATGATACAAAGAACATAAAAAAGGGAGCCACGATAGCGATCATATGGACCGTGCTCGCATATACCGGTGCGGTGATGATAGGGATAATCGGACTGGCGGCGCTGAAAGGAAGCCTTGAGAACGGAACTCTTTTCGGGGCGGTGATCACGGACAAGGAACATGTGATGCCAATGCTTGCATTGAAACTTGTGCCGGCGTTTCTAGCGGGGATATTCATTTCCGGCGCGATTGCCGCCATGATGTCTACCGCCGACTCCCAGCTGCTCGTATGTACCTCAACGGTCACCGAGGATTATCTGATCAAGGTGAAAAAGAAAAATCTCAGCAATAAGCAGATGGTCAGGATCAGCAGAATAGTGACCGTAGTTCTTGGCGTCATCGCTCTTGTGTTCGGTATGCTGGGAAGCAAGGTCTTTGACCAGGTGCTGCACGCGTGGGCCGGGCTGGGTGCGACCATCGGAGTAACGATGCTTTTGTCCATTTACTGGAAAAGGTCAAATCTGAACGGGGCTCTCTGGGGAATGATAACCGGATTTTCCGTTGTCGTGATCTGGAACGTGATAAAAATACTGACTCATCTTGAAGGTGTGCCGAAATTCTTTGTTTACAGTTTTGACAATGAGATAGTGCCTGCGTTCATACTCGCAATTGCCGTCCATATGATAGTTTCGATAGCAACACGAAAAATAGAGGTTAGAGACCTATAGAGAAATTGAAAATGGACAATTGACAGTTGACAATTGCAGAGAGAAATGAAAAATTACGTTTCGCAGTGAACAGTGAATAATGAATAATGAACAATTGGAGAATAATTGTAGGGATAGGGCTTGACCTGTCCGCTGTCATTCCTGCGAAAGCAGGAATCCATCCCATCACATGTGTGACGTGTAGCGTAGAGAAGAAATGGGATGGAAAATATCAACAACATTCAAAGATGTGTGGAGAATGTTATCGTGTGATTCTAACGGGGCGTAGAGTGTACAATTGCTTCACAATTT
>JAGLWT010000146.1 GCA_023133295.1 bacterium
AAACCTTTTTGCAGTGAGGTCAACTTTTGAACTTTTGAACAATATTTTTGAATCAGAGCGCTTCTTTTTATGATAATCCTACCTTGTTCTTGGTACAAGTACTTGCTGTCTGCGGGTTTGTGGCATCGCACAGTATCCATTGCGGTTTGGCGGGATTACATCGTTTTTCGATGAATATTTTCTTCAATTTCGGTTTAGACCATTTCTTTTTCATAAACAATTCCTTTTTTACAAACAGGGTCGCGTTCCATTTTATATAGACCGCGGCGCGCGGGACATCCGCCCATGCATGTCTCGGACATAGAACAGGCAGCACAGCCCTCGGGCATTTTCTTATATTTTGAGTATATCTCTAAATTCTCCCAGGCTCCCTTGATCCCTAAATCGAAGATATTTATTTGCTCATCGAAAAGGACACCGTAGGCGCAAGGGAGGACAGTTCCATCCGAAAGGATTTCCATGGATGTCGTAAATTTATCACCCAGGGAGCATATAGTGGGATATCCGTTCTCCTCATATGATAGGCTCTCGGACTGGAATTGTAAGCGTCCATCATCCATACCGGTGATAAGTTCTGATATCTTATGAAGGTCCTGTATTGAGGGTTTCTTTACATGCTTTAAAAAGGCAGAACCCATCATGAATACTTCGGTGAATTTCATCCGATATGGTGAAAGGGGAAGTACCTTCCGGATAACGAAGTCAATATCACCGGCATTGACGGATGTGATCGTCGTCTTAGTGGAAAAGGGCACCTCATATTCTGACAGAAGCTCCAATGCTTCCCATACCTTGCCCACAACTCCCCTTTTCCCGTAAAGCTGAAGAGAACGCCGCTTGTCGAAAGTGTGAAGCGAGACTTGGATTTCATCTACATCAAGATCTTTCAATTGAGAGATCATGTTCTTATTGAGCAAAGTACCGTTGCTTGTAATTTTCACTTTCATCCCGTTCTGTTTTAGAAATTTTACGAACGGAAGAAATTCTGGATGCAAAAGCGGCTCTCCGCCGGTAAGGATTATGCCGGGAATACGATTTTTCAGAAGCTCCGATTTCAGATAAGGGATCAGGTCTCTGCGATCTTTATGGCGGAGATAGGGCTTCCAATTCCTCATGCAGAAAGAGCAGTTCAGATTACAAGCTGCAGTAAGGTCTAAATATAGCTCGAAGGGAAGATCAAAGTACATCTAACAACCCCTCGCCAACCAGAGAATCCAGAAATTTTTTAACATCCCCACGGGCCTTATTATCTTCTTCATAAGATTCCAATAGTTTCCCCAGCAATTCATCAAGATCACGGGGTTCATCCAAAAGTCTCCAGATATCCGCGGCTGTCCCCTCTAAAATGAACGGTTCGCCCCTATCCGGATTGAATGCGATCAGCTTCCCTTCTTCTTCCCTGATCAATATCTCGCGGTTAATACGGAATTTCATTACCTTACCTTGTCCAGTATCAATTTTGTCTTCGCTATGAGTTCACTTTTTGGATACTGCTTCGGAAAGGCCTCCAAGAGATTCTTGGCACTGTCGATATTCTTGAGTTTAATGAGACAGGCAATGATCTTGAATACTGCTTCATCATCGCTGTCATAAGTCGCCGGCTCCATGTATTTATAATTCTCCAGAACCCTTTTAAAATAACTGATGGCGGCATCATAATTCCCATTACTGTATTCATACTGGCCCAGCATATAATAACCGTCTTCAAAAAAGGCGGAATTGGGAACAAGTGAGGTCTTCTCAAGATAGCCCTTGCCGCTTTTATCATTCTTCTTCAGAAGGCCGCTGCCCACCGAAAAATAGAGTTCGTTCAGGGCTTTCTTGATCTTCAATTTTTTGACGATCTTCTTTTCCTTGGCAAGTGCCGCTTCTCCAAGCTTAATAGCGCCTGTGAAGTTCTTGGCATCGGTCATTTCCTTGAAGAGAGTATCATAACTCTTCTGCACGGGTTTTACTTCTTCTTTAACGACCTTTTTCTTAGGCTCCGCGACCTTCTTGGTAATAGCGGTTTTTGCCGCCCGCTCGCGGTCTGCCTTATCTATCTCTTCCGATATCGACCTTTCAATACTTCTTCTGCGCTTATATTCATCTGTGAAATTTGCACCCTTCACCAGGTAGAAATCAACGCGCCGGTTCAATTTTCTACCGAGATCCGTCCTATTGGAAGCTACCGGAAGCTTAAAGGCGAATGAAAAAGTATTTATCTTTGTCGCAAAGGAAGAACCCAGCTTTTTCAGAAGATAGCTCTTTACAGAATCGGCTCTGTTCTTCGAAAGATAATAATTGGCTTTCAGAGAGCCCTTATTATCGGAATGCCCCTCAATGAAGACCGAATACTGCTGATACTTCCTTATAACCTGAGCGATACGATCAAGCATCGGATAGGATCCCCGCAGGATATTCGCTGAGCCCCGGGCAAATTGAATGGCCTTGGTCTTCAATTGAATACCTTCATCTCTTTTTACCAGGCGAACCTCTTCCTGCACTGTTTCAGTTGCCTTTCTCACCTTCGGGAAGATCGGAGTGGGCTGCTTGGCGACAATGACCCTGGGAACAGTGAAACCCTTATAGGTACGGGCTATCACCGCTCTCTCCAGCATATGCCCCTTGATATAATCAGGGTCGGGAAGATATTCCGAGCGTATCCATCCGAATCTCTGGGCAAGGGGTAATAATGTGTCAAAATAACTCACACCAAAATTAATTGCGATGCCGCGATCCTCGCTGAGACTTTTTATCATTCTCTGGATATCCGAGAAACCGACCTTTATTGTGATATTTTTCTGTATCAGGCGCATACCGATCCCAATTCCCTTGGAAGAATATTCGACAAAGGAGGAGAATCTCTTGAAGGTGCCGAAGTCCTTATAATACTCAGCGCCGAAGAACATCCCGTTATTCTTCATTTTACCTTCTCCGACGAACTCTCTGCCGCCGATACCGCCGGTAATTATAAGATTGGACTCCTTATTGAAGAAGAGATATTTAGAAAGTACAATAAAAAAGGAGTTCTTGGAAATATAATCAGCGTCATTTCCGGTGGGGGTGATGCGGCTTGTGCTGCCGAGATTCCTCATACCGAAGACAATTGAAGGCAGGTATTTCAACTTTGGATTCTCGATCAATTCCGATTCTGAAAATCTCTCCAGAGGATCATCAAATACCTTGAGCTTGATCTGCGCGCCGCCCAGGCTGCCTGAAACTCCCTGTATGCCGGTATATTGCACCCAGGTGAACTCGAACTTCAATCGATAGAAAGGCGGGTGGTAGGCAAATGTGAATGAAGCGTCTTCCTCGAACCAGTCGGTATTCAACTGATACCCGGAATTGGGGTCCGTTGCCATATATTGCGATACTGAAAAGGCAAATTGAAGATTTCCCAAGGTCTTTGTTGATGGTACATACATGAGATCCGACGGATAATTGAAAAAGGTCGCATTTGCACACAATGTGAGCATTAAGGCGAGAAATATGGTAGAAATCCTCTTCATCTGTAGAATATAAGCAATTTATGTGCCACGCTTAATGCCAATATATATAACTTTATATAATATATCCGGGCACAAAAATGTACTAAAATATAAATGTGGGTGCAAAAAGTATCCCCCTGTTCCTTCCACCAACGCTAAGATCGAATGAAAGAGTCCTCGAATATTGAAAATTGAGTTTGAATTCGGGGGTGAGCCTTATCCTTTCATCTTCTTTGGCAAAGGTGATCCTTGTCCCCAGTGAAAAGCGATCGATATGGCTCATCCAGGACAGAGAAACATCTTCGTCACCGCCCAGAAAGGGACTCACCAGATCAACCTTGATGTCCGTCAATTGAATATATTTTCTCAGATTGAACATCACAAATCCGGTGAAATTCTCTTTTGACCCGAGATTCGCCAGAAGATAATCCAGCCCGGTATTGAGCGAGCCGGACGAGAACAGCAAACTCTTCAATTTTTCAGTCCCCTTTTGAGGGATGGAGGAGATCTCAAGATGCATATTATAAAAACTTCCCTGAAGCGATACGGACACCATGTACTTCCTGTCAAAAATGAAATTATTGCTTGCGATAAGGTTCACATAGCCCTTCCCGTCGATGGTCGCATTTGCATTCTCGACATTGAATTCACGGCCATAAAGGATGATCCGCCCTGAATATGCTGATGCATCACCACTTATTACGGGATCCAGAAGATTCCCGTTCAATTGTAATTTGCCGGAGATGCGGCCGTCGTAGAAGAAATTAAAGAAGCGTACATCATTATATTCAACTTGAACATCAAGATCCACTGGGATAAAGATATTATTCTGCGGCGTGTATATTATGAGGGGATTAAAATTGAAAAATCCCTCACTTGCCTTGAGGTTCAGTGAACTTATCTTGAGGGTATCATCCACAGAAAGAGAAATATTGCCGGATATATCCGTTGATAACCCCAGATCGGGAATATTGAACTGTGTCGGCCGATTAATGTTAAATACTATTCTCTCCGCTTCGTTCACCACTCCCACGGGATAATTTTCCAGTTTCAGCGTCCCTTCCTTCAGAACTCTGCCGCCCTTTAAAAATGAAAATGTAAGGTTTTCCGCCTCTATTCTCGAGAAGGTATAATTCATCTTAGCATCGAAATCCATGACCACCTTTCCCAAAAGCGGGTCGCTGCTGAAGGGTTCATACGATAGATCAAAATCCAATGACCCTTTACCGCGTGAAATAACTTTCGGAAAGACCTTCCGGATCTCTCCGACATCCAGATAGCCCTTAGACCCCATCTTGTAGTTCATTATCCCCTTTCTATTGAAAGTGATGTAGGAGGATGGCGCAAATTCCACCTTGGAATGCTGGGTTTTCAACCTCAGATCGTTTATTCTCAAATTGTTCCTGTCTAAGTGAAGCGAAGCGGAGACCCTCTCGTATTTAAGAGAATTTATCTTTCCATTTGTTGAACTGACGGAAAGATAGACCGAGGGGGAATCCAGATAACCCGCCAGGCTTAAACTGCCGTTCAGCTTTCCCTGAAGCCTGATCTCATCGAAGTAATTATCTATCGGGAAATTATCCAGATCCGCGGACAGTGAAAGCTCTCTTTCGATCTTCCCCTTGGCATACAGGGATCCATCGGACCGCATGTATCTCAGCTCATCAAGGAAAACACCACGGAAACCACCCGCTTCTGAATACCCTATCCTAGATCGGATGGTCAGGATGGGGAGGCGGACTTTCTTCTTGTTCATTGTATAGAGGGATACTACGCTTTGCAGGGAAGATTCACTCTCGATCGAAAGGATCGCCGAGGAATGCGTCTCGCCTAAAATTGAAACCGGAGAAGGAGTACATAAGATAACGGAGTCGTCAACCTTTCCGGTAAATGACCCTCCGAGTATATCAATATTCTTTGCATATGAGACCTTCAGGCCTGAGATATTAAAGTTCTTCGTCTTAATGTCATCGTATTTGAATGAATCGGCGGAAATAGATACTCCGCTCTTGAAAGCAGTATTTTTCAGGTCCAAAGCCAGGGAATCTCCCTTAACTTCGATTATTCCGGATGTGGAGAAGGTCATATTCGATCTGGAATAGTTCAATCGGTTGAAGTAGAGGTGCATATCTTCGGTATTTTTAAAACTCCCTCGGCCCGAAAATTGAAGCCGGTCGCCGTTTATTGAAAAATATTCCAGATCGAACTTCTCCTCTTCATAGGAAAATACAAGAGAATAGTCGAAAAAGCCGCTTTCAAACCCTTTGATCTCCACGGGAAATGAGGAGCCAAAAAGGTCGCCTTTCAGCTTAAGTGCCTTGGCCGCGAATATATATTCGCCGGATAATGTTCCGTTCAGACGCATCCCCTTAACGGTGCCGTAGTTAATAAAGAGCGAATCCATTCGTACCTCAGATATAAGGCCGTATCGGGAAGATACGCCTTTAAATCTGGCCTTTCCCGCAAAACCCCCTTCATAAATAATGTTATCCCCAATGGAAAACTCTATGTAGCCGTTTTTGAATTCATTCTGCAGTACATTCAATTCATCGATAAGAGCAAGACCTCTTTTCTTTTTCGGCGAGAAAAGCAAACTGCCGCTTGAACTGAATTTTTCATGGGATACATTGAACTTTCCGGAAAAGGTATTGTTTTTATAATCACCGGAAATGTACAGATCGGAATCCAAATGATCTATTTCCAAGCGCTTCAATTCCAATTCTCCCTTTCTATTTATAAGATCAAAGCCGCCATTTGGAGATCTCAGCAGAAGATATTGATAGCCCTCCTTCGTTCCTACTGTAAGCAAAGCTGTATCTCCGAAAGCATCGGTAATAATGCCGGGGGAAATTATCGAAGATAATTCAGAATCCTCCTTAAATGACAATTTGCCGGAAAAATCACCTGATAAGATCTTGAGTTTTTCAAAATATACCGAGTCGCTTTCGATGCCTGCCGAAAGAGAGAATGGTATATCCTTATAGGGATTATGCAGAGTTCCCTCTTTAATATCTATTGTAATTTTCCCGTTCTCTATCTGAATGAGCGAATCTCCGGAAAGAGAGGCTGAGTCGCCCAAAAGATACTCCCCGCTGCCGCGGCCGATAATTTCACTTCCATTATAAAGCCCTTTGAATATATAACCGTTGTCCTCAAATTGAACGGTAGCTTTACGGTAGGAAAGTATCTCTGAAAAGAGAGAGCCGTTCCTTATCGGGCCGATACCGATACGCGATACCTTCAAATGCCCGATGATCTTGCCAAAACCGATCCCGCGAAGTTTTACTTCTTCCAAGAGGCTGCTTTGTAAAGGAATATTATAAAGTCCTTTCACTGAATCGTTAAGAAATGAAAGGTCATAATCAAATATGTCAATATAGTATTGCTGAAATTTTTCGCTCATGGAAAAAGAGGCATTTTTTCTGGTATTTTCCAGGAGAATGCTGCCCTTCTCGGGATCCACCCAGCCGTAAAGAGAATCTATATATTTTCCGGCCAGGCATATATCTTTCAGCGACACCCTGAGCCTGCCCGCGATATTACCTTCTGCTGTGATATTCATATCAAGGTCAGAACTGAGCAAGTCCCTCAGCCAGATATCCGCGGAAACATCACCGGAAGAATTTACCGATACGAGTTGCTCGCCGGATTCCGATATCACTGTTCCACCCTTTTCTTTCCAGAATACATTTATGTTTTTCGTTTTTTCGGAAACGATCGTCCCTCTGATCTCTCCGGTGTCCTTTGAAAAGGATCCCTTCAGAGAAAACCCGGAAATACTCAACTCGGCATCAATATTGCCGTCAACCGCCTCTACATCTATTCCCGGACCGACAAGTAAAACCTTATCGTCTGAGCCGGATATTTCGAAATCGATCTTCGGACTGTGAAAACTTCCTTTTTGACCGCTCAGATCATAGATAAATACGGCTTCCTTGAGGATCGGCATTTTTGTGATCGAGATCTCCAATTGTGAAGATACTAAAGCGATATCCGCGGTGATGAGAGAGTTTGAGAACTTCCCGTCCATTTTTGAGGGACTGATGGACAGATCAGCGGTGCCGTATGACCGGTTGTCATAAAATACCGTGATATTATTCAAGTTTATCTGATAAGACAGCCGGCTTTTTTTGTCTTCTATCTTCGGAAGTGCCTTAGGCAGGCGAATCTCACCTCCGTCAATGTCAACACAAATTGCCTTTCGGTGATATTTTATCTCGGCATTGTCAAAAAGAATGTCAATGCCTTCATAGGAGGCCTTGCCTTGTTTGAGCTTTACTCCGGAAAAAGATGTAATGATCGATTCATATTCAAGTGAAAGGGATTTTTTTATGTATAAAAACCCCGCAGCACTGAAGATTACAATAGCCGCTGCGGGGATCAGTAAAAAAGCGAGATCTTAAGTCGCTTTCTCAAAATTAAAACCTAAGGCATCGCCTTTTTTAATCAATTTGACGGTGCCATTGCGTAATTTTGTATCACGCAGTAGAGCTTCAGCAAGCATATCCTCGATCAGGGATTGTACTGCCCTTCTCAGCGGACGGGCGCCGTATTGTGGATTGAATCCCTTTTCAAGGATTATATCCTTGACAGTTTTGGGAACCTTGAGCTTCAATTCCTTGTCTTCCAAACGCACGCGCAATTCATCAAGCATGATGTCAATGATCTGGTACAACTCTCCCTTATTCAGTGTTTTGAATACGATCAATTCATCTATTCTGTTCAGAAACTCCGGGCGAACCCTCTTTTTTAAATGTTCAAGGACCTTGGATTTCATCTCTTCATAATTCTCTTCATCACTGTATTTAAGATCGAAACCCATCTTCTTTGAACCGCCTATCTCCATAGCGGCGAGGTTGGAAGTAAAAATGATAACGGTGTTCTTAAAATCGACCATCCGGCCGGTGGAATCGGTTAACCGCCCGTCATCAAGTATCTGAAGCAGAAGATTGAATACATCCGGATGGGCTTTTTCCATCTCATCAAAGAGAATTACAGAATACGGTCTTCTTCTGACCTGTTCCGTTAAAAAGCCGCCTTCCTCATAACCCACATAGCCTGGGGGAGCTCCTATCAATTTAGAAACACTGTACTGCTCCATGAACTCGGACATATCTATACGGACTAGTGCATCTTCGGTGTCAAAGAGGAAGTCCGCCAATGCCTTGGCAAGCTCGGTCTTTCCTACACCTGTCGGCCCTAGAAATATGAAAGAGCCTATCGGTCGGCGGGGGTCCTTCATTCCCGATCTGGCGCGTCGGATGGCCTTTGCCAGGACGGTTACGGCCTCATCCTGACCGATCACCCTCTTATGGAGGTCTTCCTCCATTCTGAGTAATTTCTGGCTCTCCGCTTCAGCGATCCTATATACCGGGATACCGGTAGCGGTAGAAACTACTTCCGCGATAATATTCTCATCCACTACCTTGATCTCATTCAATTTTTTCTCTACCCAAGCCTCTTTTTTCTTTTTATACTCGATCTTCATTTTTTCCAGCTCAACATTCTTCTCTTGGGCCTTTATGAAATCCTGATTTGACAAGTACATCTTGAACTCTTTTGAAAGTTTGGCGATCTTCTTCTCAAAGGCCAATACTTCCTTGGGAAGTGTGAGTGCCTTTATCCTGACATTTGCTCCCGATTCATCGATGAGGTCAATTGCCTTATCCGGTAAAAAACGGTCTGTAATATATCTCTTTGACAGCATTACAGAATCCCTGATCGCCTCAGCGGTATATACGACCTTGTGAAAAGCCTCATATTTATCTTTTATCCCTTCCATGATCTTGATAGATTCGTCCACTCCGGGCTCATTGACCATGACCTTCTGGAATCTTCTGTCCAGGGCACGGTCCTTTTCGATATGTTTCCTGAATTCATCCAGCGTAGTAGCGCCGATGCACTGTATTTCTCCCCTTGCCAATGCGGGTTTCATCATTGAAGAAGCATCCAATGAGCCCTCTGCAGATCCCGCGCCCACAACGAGATGAAGCTCATCCAGGAACAACATAACATTCTTTGCTTCCTGGATCTCAGTAAGGACCTTCTTCATCCGGCCTTCAAATTGACCGCGGTATTTTGTCCCCGCAACGACCGCGGCAAGGTCCAGCATCTTGATCTTCTTATTCTTCAGATTCTCTGGGACATCACCTTTGATAATTTGCTGAGCAAGCCCTTCAACGATAGCCGTCTTGCCTACGCCCGGCTCGCCGATCAATGCGGGATTATTCTTCTTTCGCCTCATCAGGATCATTATCAGTCTTTCTATCTCTTTCTCACGGCCGATGATCGGATCGAGCTTACCCTCCTTTGCCATTTCGGTCAAATCCCTGGAAAACTCATCCAGATTAGGAGTGTCTGAATCGGTATCAGCCTGACGATCCTGTGTCGGATCCTCGGATATCATCGGCTTCACTCTTTTATTCTTCCTTGAAACGATGGAAAAGAACTCCCTGTAGAGGTCCTTCGGGATGAAACCCAGATTCTGAATTATCTTATACGCCCACGAATCATCAAATTTGAACATGGCGAGCAGGAGGTGCTTGGGCTGAACCAGTTCCTCCCTAAGCTTACGGGCTTCCGAAAGCGCAATATCAAGAAGGGTTTTGGTATTAGGGGCAAATGATACCTGAATGAACGGAAAGAGCAGTTTCGGCCTGTCTATCATCTTGACATTCTTCATTACATTCTCTCGCTTGACACCTTTTTTGATAAGAAATGTACTGCTGATATCCGCATCTCCTAGATCATAAATAGCCAAGAGTATATGCTCCGGTGAAAGAAGTTCATTGTTTAGATTTATCGCATATTCGCTTGCGCGCTTCAGAACCCGTTTCGACTCTTCAGAATAATTTTCCATCTTATTCCCCCAAATATAACATCCATAGCGAAATCCCTGTAAGATCGGGGATCTTCGCTATATTAAACAGAGGTGAAAGCGGGCCCTTTCCTGTAGTGAATACCCTAATGCTTTCATCCGCAAATCTTATTGAATTCTCTTCGCATATCTCTTTGACCGCATTATCAAAGGTAGATATCTGATCCACAAGACCACTTTTCAAAGCGCGGGCGGAGCTGTATATTCTCCCGCCTGCTAATCCGGCAACGGTTTCGGCCGGTATTTCACGGCCTTCAGAAACCTTGGACTTGAAAGTCGTATAGAACACTTCAAGGTGATTTTTCATCAGAAGCAGATCCTCGTCCTCCCATTTGTCAAAGGAGTCAAAGAAATCCGCTTTTTCACCGAACTTCACCGTATTGCTTTTTATCTTCAGCATTCTGAAGAAACGGCCCAGATAATACTTACCGCCGTAAATACCTATGGAACCTGTAATAACATATGGATTGGCATATATCCTGTCAGCGGGAGCAGCGATATAATACCCTCCTGAAGCAGCTACCGATTCCATGTAAACATACACTTTTTTACCCTTGTTCTGAAGCCGGGTCAAGGCATGATGAATCCTGTCCGACGCGAAAGCATCACCGCCCGGAGAATCGATATAGAGCAGAACCGCCTTAATATTGTCCATCTTCTCTATCTTCCGGAACATCTTTGTAAAGCTTTTTGCTCCAATGACATCGCCTAAAAGCGGAGAGGATTCTTCTGTATCCAGTATCATTCCCATCATCGGGATCACAGCAATTGACGGCTTGGCAGAATAGAAATCATCCTGGAAAGGAGATCGGTACTCACGAATACTTTCATCTTCTTCTAAAATATCTTCTGAATAAAAAAAGTCGTCAATGAGGTCGAATTGCTTTGCCTTTCCCATATCCAGAACCGGGTAATTATCCACGAGCAGCCACGCACCTTCCTGATTCAATTTGCGCCTTTTAATGATCCGGTCCAAGGAGATGGAAAAAAGATCTCCGAGCAACTCTATCTTATTTTCCAATGCTGGGACAGAAGGCCCCTCTTTCATCATAGTCTCCGTGGCGCTCTTATAAATACAATCATCGGGCTTTACGATCTGGGCATCGATCTTTAAGAGGTCTAAAAGGCCGCCATAATAGAGGCTCTGAGAATATATACCTCCAAAATAGAGAGAAGATTCGGGATTGGCGAATATCACATCACCTTCCAATGCCAGAAGATAATCCTTGAAAGGAATATAGCCATGATCTAAAATAGAGATGACCGTCCTTCCCGAATTTCTAACTCGCTCAATAGCGGAAGCGACCCTTGAGATATGCGCCAACGAAAGGCTGTTCTCACGGATTACGATATAGAGTGTTCGGAGCTTTTTCTGATCTAAAACAGAAACGATATTCTTGATAAGTCTTTCAATTGACGGAGTGTTCTTAAAAAGTCCCCGCTTACCGAAGGCAGAGTACTTTCCTTCAATTGTGATCTTTGCCTTTTTCTTCAGTGAAGGCAATTTCGGACGGGATTTGGTGCCCAGAGACAAGATCCCCGAGTACTCAATACCGGTGGCGTCAATATCGGTTCCGCCATGCATCGCAGTGTGGGCATTGCCAAGGAAAAAAGTGAAACCGCCTTTAAAGACTTCACCATTGGAAGTGTTTTCATAGGAAATATCAAGCTGCCCGCCTTTAATAATATCAACGGAAAGCATCAGACCGAAGTCATCCGGCTCATCTGCCCAGTCAAGATATCCTCTAAGGGTAAATAAGCCGGGATATCTCAAGGTCACCGTATTTTTAAAGTGTCGTTCTATGTAAGCGCCCCCATTGTTGGCGACATCATAAATACTCATCCCCAGGCCCAGGAACCTTACCGGGTGCCAAGTGAGACCAAGGTCGAACCATGGAGTAACATTCCAGGAAGAATCGAAATGCAGATTCAAAGCGCAGCCAAGGGCAAAATTTCTCCCTTTGCCTAAGAGAAAGGATTCACCAAGGATACCGTAATTATCGACATCCGAGGGATTGAATATATAGGACAAGCCGTTTAATCCGAAGAAAGCGGTATTATAGAATATTTCCGTAGTATTCTCATCACGGCCTTTAATTCCGAAAGAGCTTTCAAATAATCCTGCGTATGTAAGGTTAGCAGGATTCATATGCAATGAATCCACGCCGCGGTCATAAACAAAACCCCATCCATAAGTGAAACTTGAGGTCAATAATAGCGCTATGCTAATTGAGGTAATCGAAATCGCTTTTATGCCTGGAAACTTCATTTTCTTTCTCCATTTTATCTTCAATATCAGGTGCCATCACCTCTAAACCTGAACCGCTCACTGCCAAACAATACTTTTCGGAAGGTATTGAATACCGCTTGTTCTTATCCCTTAAGACGAGGCCGGCGTCCAGCATCCTCAGTAGATATACCTTTGCAACTCCCGGCTTTCTATTCAGCCCGAGGGCGATCTCCGACAATGTCATGTTCCCGCCTGACGCCAATATGGCCATAACAGAATTCACTGAACTGCGCCCGCTTGAGAGCCCATTGCACAGCCCTTGGATCGTAGAGAGGTAGATATTATTATTTTTCACACCTTTAAGAATGGCTCTTTCATCTTTAATGCTTATGAAGATCATCTCCTCGGAAGGAGCGATAATACTCATCTCTTTCGGGGTTAGTACAAAAGCAATATGCTTATACTTGAGTTCCATTGTATTGAGAAATTCCTCAAATGCGGCATAGCCGTGAAAGGAAATGAACGGCTCGATGGCACCGGCAGAATTTATTATCACCGTATCCCCGCCTTTCCCTTCAGGTGGCATGGGGATGGCAAAGCGGTTGAAATATTCAAGATCGAGAACCTCTGCATCGGGCGAGATCAGCGAAAGCTCCCGATTTATCAGATAAGTATTCTTAAATATATAAGTATTCGGCGATTTGCCTATGTGAACAGTAAGTTCATTTATTGACATGGTCCGCATAATATATTATACTGTATCGTATAGCAAAAATCAATAATGAAAAGGATCCCGATTAAATCCTCAATCTCCAGCGAATCCTTCAAGGTCATTGACAAAGATGAGATCTATTTTCTGAAAAGAATACGATTGGATTATTTAAAAAAGCTCTCTAAATTTGACAGGGATAAGATCAAAACGAAGTTCTTCTCCCTGGAGTCACCCTATCTCACAAAGATCAAACATCTTGAATACCGCCTGAGAACCGTTGACATCTTAACAGAATACATCGAGGGAATACCTCTGAACTCTTTTATGGGTTTGAAGAAATATGGGAAATACTTTTCACCGGAATTCAAGAACTACACTTCCGGATGTATAATACTCGGACTTGACGAACTTCATAAGAACGGATTACTGCACGGGGATATGAAGCCCTCGAACATCCTGATAGGAAAAGACACACTTTCGCCGAAGATCACGGATTTCTATTTCAATTATGTAAAAATAACTCATGGTATCCCTTTTCTGAAGAAATTTCCTTTCACCAGAAGCAGGTACCGACTGTTCGGCTCGAGAAATTATCTTCCGCCCTGCAGCTTCCGCAATACCAATCCCGTAAAAGGACTTGACCGATTTGCCATGGGAGTGACCCTCTTTGAGATCTTCACCGGCAAACCGCCCGTTCCATCCAGATTCATTTCGTCCAAAGAGCGGCTTCCTGAGTGGAAATTATCTGAAGAGCATAATGATTATTATATTGAAAATCTGGAACATTCGAATATCAAGTACCAAGCGGTTAACCTGATCCTGGAGCTCATTGTAAACTATCGAGATAATATTAATTTAAAAAAGGCGGCGAAGGTCTTTGATTAATCTTTTTTCTCTTCAATTACCTTAGCGATATCCTCGTAGAATTTTTCGATCGAATTGTACCTCTTATACACCGATAAGAATCGTATATAAGCTATATCATTGATCTTTTTCAGATATTTGAGAACGATACTCCCGATATCATCGGATGTGATTATATTTGTCTTGAGAGAATATATTTCCATCTCGATCTCATCAAGCAAATTGGTTATCTGCTCGGTTGAAATATTGATCTTGCTGAAAGCGCGTGTAAGGCCGTTCAATATCTTATGCTTTCCGAATGGTTCCAGATTTCCGTTCTTTTTCTGAACCCGGACCTCAGAAAGATCGATCATCTCAATAGTGTAAAATGTTCCCAAGCAGCCAATGCACTGCCTCTTTCTTCGGATAAAATTATCCTTCATCCGAGTATCGTTCACCTTAAGGTCGTCTTTTCCGCAATACGGGCATTTCATACTGTATTATACACAAAAGAATGGAATAGTCAAGGTTGCTGACCAATGTCCCTCTATAAAACCAGAGTAACCGGACCATCATTTTCCAGAGTCACGGCCATATTGGCACCAAAGATGCCTTTTTTTACCGTCACGCCGTGCCTTTCCAGAAGTTCCGCGAATTCAAGGTATTTCTGCTTTGCCTTTACGGGCTCCTCCGATTCAGTGAAAGAAGGCCTATTCCCCTTTTTAGTAGAAGCATATAAGGTAAATTGTGAAATAAGGAGAACTTCTCCGCTAATGTCTCTAACCGAAAGATTCATCTTCCCCTTGTTATCTGAAAAGATCCGCAATTGTGATATCTTCTTCGCCAATTGCTCGGCTTGAACCGTGGAAGACCCCTTCCCTATCCCGATGAAAAGCAATAAGCCTCTGCCGATTGCGGAGATCTCTTTACCGTCAACAGAAACCGATGCTTTGCCGACCCGTTGCAGGACTATCCTCATTTCATTAATAAATAGAGAATACCCTTCTGAAGATGCATTCTGTTCTCCGCCTCATCAAAGACCACGGAGTATTTGGGATCATCCATAACATCGTCTGTGATCTCTTCGCCTCTATGCGCGGGAAGGCAGTGCATTACAAGAGCATCCTTATCTGCGAGATCAAGAAGGTCTCTGTTCAGTTGAAAGTCCTTGAATTTATTCACTCTCTCAGCATGCTCCTCTTCCTCTCCCATTGAAGCCCATACATCAGTGTAAACCACGTCGACATCTTTAACGGCTGCTTTGGGATCATTCATTATATTCAGAGTGCAATTATTGTTCTCCGCTATCTGCTTTGCTTCTTTCAGTACATTTGCGTCAACTTCATATCCGCTCGGCGAGGCAATGTTCAAATTCATTCCGGTACGGGCGGCACCATAAAGCCAGGAATGCGCCATATTGTTTCCGTCGCCGATATATGCGACAGTCGCACCCTTCGGGTCTCCTCTATGCTCCACAAAAGTGAAGATATCGGTAAGTACCTGGCAGGGATGAAGGAGGTCTGTGAGTCCATTAATAACGGGAGCCGTGGAAAATTCGGCAAGCTTCTCGACATCATTATGGGCATAGGTCCGGATCATAATACCATCAAGATATCTGGAGAGCACTACTGCGGTATCCTCGATAGATTCACCCCGGGCAACCTGAAGATTTGCCTTGATATCCAGATATAAGGGATATCCTCCCAACTGGAACATTCCAACCTCAAACGATACCCTGGTCCTTGTAGAAGCCTTTGAAAAAAGCATTCCCAGGGATTTGCCCTTCAATGGATGATATTCGACACCCGCCTTCTGATATTCCTTGATCCTGGCAGCAGTACGGAAAAGATGTTTGATCTCCTCCTCATTCCAATCTTTGATCGCAACAAGGTCCTTTTTCTGCATATATGCCTCCACATTTTTTTTATCATAGCAACTTAAAATTTAATGTCAAGAGCTGGGTGTACTGTCTCATAAATACATTAACAATGGCTGACGCTATTTAGCCCCGTATTCAAGACGCGAGGAGCGCCGCATACCCACAGCGGTATGTAAGCAACGAGCAACGCAGAAGACAGAAAAAGAGTGTCAGCCCGAAGGGAATATCATCTTTGAATTGT
>JAGLWT010000147.1 GCA_023133295.1 bacterium
CGCTTTCATTATATCTTCACACTTGTGAACGACTTATGGAGCAGAACACCTTAAGACAAAAGAAGATATGAAAGCAGAAGAAATACAATGGAAAGGATCAGTGTGACAAAGCAGATAAGCGCCTTCCTTTTTGTAAATGCCTTCACGATGCCCGCGATGATAAGAAATACCGTAGCAATAAGCACTAAAGAAAGGAGGAGATTGAAAAACAAAACAGCTCGAAAGACCATCAGCAATGCAAGTATCAGGGATGATATGATCAAGAAATAAGAGAGCTCAACCATTACTGACCCTCTCGATATCTTGTATCTTCCAAAGAGATTGAATATAGCGCTGAGACCCAGGCCGAATCCGATGATGCCTCCGAGAAAGTAAACCAGTACACGATTATAAGGAAAAGCAAAGAAATGGCTGAGAAGAAAATAAACAATGCTTACCAACACTCCCGCCAGAAAGTACATCAGATGATGTCTCTCACTCCTTCTTGTAAAGAGATAGTAGATATATGCGGCGAATATTCCGCAATAGATGCCGAAACAGCGGGCACATAGGCCTAACTCACCCCTCACACAAGCAAAGGTATGGCCGGGATCCTGTGAACAAAATCCGCCTAAGAGATCATAAAAAAAATTATCCACCCTATTTCCCGACCTTAAATAATGAGGTAAGTTCAAAATTCCGAATGAACATGATATAAATGGAGTCCCCGAATGATCGTGTATCATAGGGACTGATATTGAGGTTCAATGACAAGACAAGTCTCGGGTTGATATAGAACTTGAACTCCATCTGTTGATCGTAAAGAGAGTCCTCGTATCTGGAGTAGCCGATATACAGATCGGGAAAGAGGTATTTACCCATAGAGAACTTCCAACGGCTGTCAAGCTGTGAGGTCTCCAACCCCTCGGTAGCGATCCGCTCGATCTTGATCGTGTCAAATATCATCGAGGTAAGGTATCCGAAGGCGGTGTTTCTCGTGAGTTTGAAAAGTCCAGTGGTCAATTCACTCAAGAGAAGGTCCAGCCCCACGGAAACAAGGTCTGCGCCCTCACCGGTAAGATCTTTTCTTTTGAAGAGCATCAAAGAAAATATCTCTGAAAAGGAAAGATGCGGTATGGAAGCCAATGTGATCTGTGGAGATGAGAGGGAGCCCGCCGCCTTGATATTGATCCGGTTACCCTTGATGGTCGACTCCAATTGGAAGGCGATGAACGGATCAAATATCTCCCTGTTGCGAAAATTAATGGAAGATGGCAGGAATGCGAATTCATTTCCGAATCCATGAATAGAGCCCTCGAGGATATCGATGGAGCCGGCGATCCTCACCTTCTCAGGAGTACCTCTCAAAGAAACACCCTCCGTCGAAAAAGAAATATTCTGAGAAGTCCCGATCAGAAACGCCGCGTTCTCGGTTTTCACCAAAAGGTCCAATTGCGTCTCATCGTCCTCAAAAAGTGTTAGATTGCCCCCGATCAAAGGCGTACGGCTCTCTTTTTGCTGCAGAGCGTCAACAATAATATCAAATACACTTACAATTTCGCGTTTGATCCTTATATCCTTCAATACTACGCTGCCGTCAAGCTTTCTATCGTCTTCCGTCATTGTCAGTCCGGAGCTCAATGAAGAAATAATGAGGGAATAATCATCGCCCGAAACCGGGTATTCACCCTCCTTCAGATCAAGTTTCAATCGTCCTAAGGGTACTGATCTGTTCACAGAGACCGCGGCATTGAGTCCGAATATCCCGCTTTGCTTCTCCTCGCCAAGGCGAAATGAAAGCGAATTCACGAGAAGTGTATCAATTCCCGAGCTCCGCGACCAGCTTATATCTCCGTTCATGGAGGAAAAAGCGGATTTGAAATCCTTCAGGGCAATGCTTCCGCTGATATCCGAAGCGATAAGCTTTGAGTCGATAAGAGGGTCATCACTGCTGCCCTTCACGAGGGCCTTGCCGGATATTTTTCCTGTTCGCAGCTGGAGCCATTCTATTTCAAGGGGTTTCAGTCCCAGAATATATGGAATATCCCTGAAGAGAAAATCCAATATTCCCATTCGTACGTCTTTGAGGTCCGCTTCCATATTAATATCGCCTTCCCCGGGATTGACAGAAAATGGGAACAATGAGATATTCACAGGCAGGAAGCCCCTTATCCCAAGGGAATACTCTTTCCTGTACGCGGTGAGTTCGTAAAAGTTCAATCGGCCCTGTTCATATTTTCCGGAGGTCTCCAGAAGGCCGAAATATCGGTCATCTCTGGCAAATCCATTGCCTTTGAGGTAAAATTCAAAACCCGGAACTGCAAGGGAGTCGAAAAATTTGATCGAGCCGTCAACAGTACCGCTGAGGCCGGAGAATTCATCAACTATAATATCATGGAATACCGCAGCCGGAAAGGTATTCAGCAATACTTCCCCCAGTATATTCAAGTCTTTGTCAAGAAAGATGCTGCCCATAATAATATCCCCGACAAGATCTACATTTACGCCGGTTTTTGATCTCTTGAAATCTGCTTTTATCCCGCGTGTAAGGGGAGCATTTCCCATCATTACCGGCAATAGGTCAACTTCGCCCCAGATCGTATCAGGGGTCGCGGAAAGATCGGTTCTGACGGCGAAGGTATCCGATATGGAATTCGCGCGGTGTTTGAATCCTTCCAGATCACCCTTCAGTGACCAATTCCCATTTTTCATGTGAGAGAATTCAAGCGCCTTATCGCTCATATTCGAGATCAGCCGCGCATCCACCGAGACCTTTCGATCATTCATCTCTGTTTTAGAATGCGCCGCGCCCAGATCAAATCTCTGGTCGCCTAATTTCAATATGATCCTGTCCACGGAAATTTCTCCCGTAAAATCTCCCCTCTTATCCAGATCACTGATCACACGGCCGGATAATTTCATGGGAGCGAACACTTCATTATTGAATAATATCAATTTCTCAGGAACGATGTCAAGAATGGTATTATCCGGAGAGGATATTGCTGTCGCCTTTCCGAAGATGAACGATTCGGGAAGACCGGGAACCTTAAATTTAATATCCTTGATATCAAGGTGATACTTTTCTGTTTCAGTATCTCCATAGCCCTGAAGAAGGGCATGGCCGGAATCCGCCAAAAATGCCTCCAGCTTCGTGAAATACACCTTATTGTTCTCAACCTGAATATTCACAATGGAAGTATTCTCTTCAAGATCAAATCCGAAGAGCTCTCCGCATATATTTTTACCTTCAATATTTACACTGTAATCCGTGATAGAGGAGAAGGTAGCGTTGATCACCACATCGCCGGAAAGACAGGAATTATCCTCGGGATATTCCAAGATCTCGCGCAATGGAAAATTCTTCACATTTCCGGAAACATACAATGCGTCGGGAGTATAACAAGCGGTAGCTACACCGTCGCCACCCCAGATAGATACCGCTGGGGATGTAAAATCGATCCTCTGATTCAGGGCATCGAATAAAAATGACACTGTCAATTTCTTCAAGGGGATCGCATAGATATTGACCATATCGGATGTGCCTGTTCCCGTAACTAAAATGGATTTTTTCTCTGCATCGATATCAAGTTTGAAATGCCCTGACGCGACACCTCTCAGACCGTCATCGTCCATCATCAGAAAATGGCGATGAAGCTCCTCGAGGTAAAATTTATCCGTTCTGCAGTCCAGCAGTAGGCCGTTTTTGTTTATCATCCCCTTTCCGGTTACCGTTGAAAGGGGTGTTCGGGCGATGATCTCTTCTACAAGCAGATCGCCGGCAGGCGAGAGTTTGAATTTACCGGAAGCGGAAGCAATGCTCAAATCCCGGAAAGCATTATCGATAGAGCTTCGGCAGGATAAACTGTTCAGAATAATTTCATCGTTTGGAAGATCGATCGACCCCGTAAGAAAGATCTGCTCCACATTACCGTATGGGAAGGTGAACTCCCCTTCAATGACCTTCAAATGGGATATTTTCAGATCCGGTTTATCGGCAGATGACTCAGACATCTTGTGCATAGTGATCCGGGGTTTTGAAAGTATGAGATCCTTCAATCTGTATCTCTTGAAGAGAAGAGAGAATATGTCGACCTTGGCCTTGATATAATCACTGCAAATGGATATTTCACTGCTCTCATAGACAAGATCGGTCAATTGGAGAGCACCGTTGATATTCAGATCGAGTGATGTGAATTTCACATTCATCTCACCCAATTGCTTTTCGGCGTAATTTCTGATGATACCGGGAAACAAAACGATATATAGGAGAAGTATTATGAGGTTAAGTGAGAAAAAATAAAAGAAGAACCTCTCCCGTTTTATCATAAAGAATTACTTTTTAGTTGGCTTTAATATCTCGTTCACCTTTTCGATGAAATCCTGAATGACCGGGTCTATGCTGAGGAAGTATTCTTTTCTGAATTCTTTGATCTTCTGTTGGAACTTGGTATCCACTATCTCGTCCTCTTCTTTTATCTGATCATATGAATCAAAAACAGCAGCGCCAACAAGATCGGAAAAGCGTTTCAATAAGATAAGGGCTTTTTCCGAACGAACGGCAAGATGCGCGATCTTTTTCTCTGAGTCCTCTATGGAGCCCAATTCTTCCACAAATGTCTTCAGCCGTTTTCCGAGTATCTCAATGCCTTCATCAAGATCGAGTGAATCCGCAAGTATCTTATTCTTGTCCTCCACGGTGATAAGCAGTGGTTCCGCACCGGTATCAACAAGCTCGATACCGCTCTTATCTATAGAGAATCCCTGAGCATAAGATGGAATGATGGATTCAAGATCGTATTTCTCTTTGAGATTGTCTTGCAGAGCTTTCTGTGCCTCTTCTTCCCCGTGAACGATAAAGATACCCTTGGGCTTGACCGGTATATCTCCGGCAAACGAGGCAAGGTGTTCCGCATCGGCATGAGCGGAAAAGGAATCCAGGGAATATATGGACGCGTTTATCTCAACAGGTTCTCCGAAGATCGAAACATTGTCCCGCCCTGACTGTATCAATTTTCCCAGTGTTCCCTGAGCTTGATAACCCACAAATACAACTGAGGTATTGGGGTTCCACAGATTATGTTTCAAATGATGCAGGATACGCCCCGCATTACACATTCCCGCGGCAGAGATGATCATCGCTGGTTTATCGAATTCATTAATACTTCTTGATTCATCCACCGATTGTGTGGAGCTGAGGGATGGGAAGCCGAAGGGGTCACCATCCTTTTTCAGGTCAATAATATTTCTTGAGAAGTATTCTGGATCGCTTTTGGCGATCTGACCGTATATTTTCGTTGCTTTGATGGCAAGAGGCGAGTCAAGGAATACCTTTATCAGATTGATCTTACCCTCGTTCAGAAGCTGATTGAGATAATACATCAACATCTGAGTTCGACCGATAGCAAATGAAGGGACCAATATCTTTCCGCCCGAGCGCAATGATTCTTCGACGATATCCGAGAAAAGATGCAGGGAGTCCTCTATCTTATGCCTTCCTCTGTTTCCGTAGGTGGATTCCATTATCAGATAATCGACATCTTCGAAGGAAGAGGGCTCATTCAGAACCGGACTCAGAACGCTGCCTATATCACCGGAAAAACCGATCTTCAATCCTTCGCTTTCCAGAAGTATATGCGCAGAACCCAGAATATGCCCCGCGTCCCTGAATGTAATGAAAATATCCTCTCCGATCTGCAGGCGTTTGCCGTAACTCTCGCCCTGAAAATATTTCAGGGACTCCTGAGCATCGGCAACCGTATATAGCGGCGGCCGCTCAGCAAGGCCCTTGCGCCTTCTTTTTCTATTATCCCATTCATTTTCCGTTTCCTGAATGTGTCCGCTGTCCAGAAGCATGATCGAGCAGAGATTAAAGGTTGCCTTTGTCGTAATTATCTTCCCGGTAAATCCATCCTTTACAAGCTTGGGGATCAAGCCGCTGTGATCAATGTGAGCATGCGTGAGAAGCAGCATATCCAAGGTTGACGGGTCAAATGGGAACGGCTCGTAATTGGTCTCTTTATTATCCTTCGAACCCTGATGAAGGCCGCAATCCACAAGGATCTTTTTGTTATTGGTCTCCAAAAGGAATTTTGATCCGGTAACCTCTCTTGTCGCACCGAAAAAACTCAATTTCATATCTACTCCTCTTTTTCCATTTCATGAAGCATCTGTCTTGCTTTTTTACGTGAATCTGGATCTCCGCTCTTTTGAATGATAAGCTCCAGCATCCTGGCGGCGCTGTCTGCATCGTCTTTTTTCATATAGGCCTCAACGATCTTGAAGCGCGCGGAATTCACCCACATCGTGAATTCCTTGTACAAATAGACGATCTTCATGAACTCTTCGATCGCCCGGTCGATTTCTCCCTTATTCAGAAGCAGCTCTCCAAGCCAGTACTCGGCTTCGACCTGTTGTATCGGCGTGCCATTCACTACTACACTCGAAAAAGCGGCCTCAGAGCGTTTGTGATAACCCAGTATTTCGTATATATCCCCGAGTTTGAGATAAACCTCTCCCCGGAGCTCATTGTCCTTTGTTTCATTCAACAGACGCTCAAAATACCCGGTGGCGGCATCGTACTCCCGTAATTTCTTATATACAACACCGAGATTGTACAGGATATTTTCATACATCTTCTGATCGATCTCTTCAGCCAGAAGCAATTTATAATTGGCGGCGGCTTCTCTGAACTTCTCCTCTGCAAATTGAATTGAAGCCAGTTTGAATATGCCCAGATTCTTCCATTTCACAGAATCCTTCAATTTCGACAACTCCTCGAAATACAAAAACGCTTTATCGGTATTGCCAAGTTTCATAAATGAAAGCCCCAGATAAAAACGCGCCTCATTGATCTCTTTGGATAAAGGGTATTGCATGATCACCCGCTGAAATTCCGTGATACCATTTGTGAAATTGTCCTTGGAAAAGTAGAATTTACCCTTATTAAGCTGTATCTGAGGAGCGATCGCGGAGTCGGGGTACTTTTTCAAAAAATTGGTCGATACATCGATCGAGCTCTGATATTTCCCCATCTTAAAAAGGGTCCATTCATAATTATAGGCCGCCCAACCCTTGAATTCACCCGGCGCGTCCGCATTGTCCATCAGGGTCTTGAACGCGGTAACCGCTGCATCGTATTCCCCTGTAGAATAATGAATATCGCCGATCTTCAGAGCGGAGTCATATCTGTATTCATGGCCGGGCTTCAGCCGTATCTTCTCAAATTCCCCTATCGCCTTTTCATTCTCTTTCATATTCAAAAGGCACCAGGCAGCGTAGAATTCCGCCTCTTGCCCAAATGTGGAATTAGCGGTGATCATTAAAAAATACTTTCTGGCTTCCGAATACTTCTCGATCTTATAGTAAACCCTTGACAGATAATATATCACCTCGTTCTGCTCAAGCAGGCCCTTGGAAAAAAGCTCTAAAAGAAGCGGCAATGCCATGGCATTATTCTTCAGTTCATAATAGACCTTTGCCATGTCAAAACGGATCTGATGGTATATTTCCTCATCCAGGGTATTCCCCTCAAGAAACTTTCCCCAATGATTGATCGCGTCAAAGTGATTTCCCGCGGAGTAAATGCACCAGCCTATATAACGCTGCGCCTCCGCATATTCTTTTGTCTCTACCGGGATAAGGCTCAAATATTCCAGTGCTTTCTCACCCTTCTCTGATTTGAAGAGTACCTTACCCATTATCAGATTGAAAGGGCGGTCACTGCCTGAAAATTCATAGGCGTTCAAAAGCTCAAGCGCGGGACCATAGTGTGAGAGCGCGAAATACGATGATGCCAGTTTCACTCTGAGTTCGCCGCTTTTTACAGGATCCGCGACACCTTCTGAGATAGCGCTTTTATAATACTCCGCGGCTGAGAGGTATTTGCCTGAATTAAAACGCAGATCGCCCGCCAGTTCGAACACCGCAGGGAATTTCGCATCGGAGTTCATCTTGATCATATACTCCACCGCGGGATCTCCGTTGTCCGAAAGGTTCATCACATCTCCGTATAAAAGAAGAAGATTCTGCTTCAATTCGCTTGAAACCGATTTGCTCAGAAGTTCCTTGATCTTATCCGCGGCCTGAGCGTATTTCTTATTGCTCTTTAATATGAGTGCATCAAAATATCCGATAGAGGCGGGATCGATCTTTCTGCCGGGCTGTTTCATTATGAACACGGTATCCTTCGCTCCCTCAAGGTCCTGAACCCTGTACTTAGAAAGGAACATCGCACGCAGGGCTTCATCCTGATGGGGAGTGTTGAAGTCCAGAGCTCTCTGATAGAACTTGCCCGCCTTGGTATAACTCTCTAAATAGAAGTAGCATTCGGCAATGAAGTAATATGTCTCGCCAAGCAGAAAATCCTTTTTGGCAAGCTGGGCGAATATCTCCAGCCCCTCATCATAGTCCCCTGTCTCATAAAGAAGAAATGCCAGCAGAAAGCGCATCTTATCGGCATATTTCCCATCCGGCGTACGATGAAGATAGGCCCGTATCAGGCGGTCTTCAAGATCAAAACGCCCCTGCTTCTTATACAGCTCCGCGAGTTCCAGATTAGCCGCGTCCCATTTGGATGATTCCAGATACTTTTTAATGAGGTTTGCATATTCCCCGACCGCGGCTTCATCATCTCCTTGGAGATTATGGAAAAGCGCAGAGTAGTAAAAAGCGTCAGGGGCAAGATTTCCGGTCTTCAATTCGTTCAATGTGGAAAAAACCTTCTTCATATCCTTTCTATAATAGTTCACGATCGCCGAGTATAAGAGAACCTTGTCCTTGCTCTCAAATCCCGGATGGTCTATCAATATCGAGTTGAATGTGATCAGCGCGGCATCGTATTTTTTCATCTTGAATTGGCATAAGCCCACCATATACTTTCCGCGCCCCTGGTCGGAGGCGGGTTCTTCAAGATACTTGCTGGCGTATTTCAGGGACATGGAATAGAATCCGTCCCTATAGGCATTGATGGAAAGGACCATATTCTCATTTCCCGCAGAAGCAAATATCGGCAGGAAGATCAGGAGGATAAGGATGAACTTCTTAATAATTGTTCCTCTCCATTTCAT
Organism: bacterium; assembly: GCA_023133295.1. Taxonomy (GTDB): domain Bacteria; phylum AUK180; class AUK180; order AUK180; family AUK180; genus JAGLWT01. Next base: position 9,045 of record JAGLWT010000147.1, read on the forward strand.
GCAAATCAGCGTTTTCAAAATACTCATCATATTTAATAAGAGGCAATAGGCGTTTATCTCCTCCGGTAACGAAGATCTTCTCTTCGTATTTATTCAGGATCTTATCAAAAAATCCCGAATACATCAAGGTTAAACCGGCATTGATATTGCTTCTGGTGTCATTGCCGGGAAAGGGAGTAAGAAATATAGAAGATGGGAGTTCCATACGGCCTATCGTGGAGGTTGATTTCATCACCCTGTCCGGCCCGGGAATGATCGCGCCGCCGATAAGGATGCCGTTCTTCACAATGCTTGCGGTGATCGCAGTTCCAAGGTCAAAACAGCAGAAATCCTCTTTGTGCTTCGAATAAAAGAATGAAGCGGCCAGGATACGGTCAACGCCGAGAAGGCCGGGTTGAGCATACCCGTTGGTAACGGAGAATTTATCCGTGCTCTTGATCTGGCGTACTTCCACTCTGCTGTCCAGGCCTTTGAAATTATGAGGCGTTGACGAGGTATTATAATATACGATCCTTGAAACCTCGGGCAGAAGATCACTGACCAGAGCATAATCGTATATTGATTCTACCGTCCCCTGATGCAGGTATTTAGCAGAACTGTTCCCTATTTTCAGAAAGAGAGTATCATCTGACATTCTCCACCTCCCCGGTTTCTATTGTTCGGATCCCCCCGCTGCTTGCGGATATAATAAGTGCGCCGCGGTTGGAATATCCTTTCACGATGCCTTCATAGCTTCCCTGAGATGACTTGACTTTCACGGTTTTCCCCGAAAAAAGGTCGTATTTCTCCCATCCGGACATGAGTTCTTCGGGAGAATCATATAGTTTCTCCCTTAATATATCGAGATTCTCGATCAATTTCTCAAGTATTTCGGAATTGGGGACCTTCTCGATACCCAGATCAAGAAGTGATATCCAATTCTCTTTCGATCCATTCCATGTATTCAGTCCCACACCTGTAACAACGGTCTTCCCGGACGGGCCGTCAAATGTCTCAAGAAGCACACCCCCCAGCTTTTTGCCGGAGGCGTAGATATCATTCGGCCACTTCACCTTAAGTGTATCGCTATCCAAATATTGCTTCATAGTATTAATTGCGGCAAGAATGATACCAAAATTCATAAAAAATGAGAGTTTTCGTATGTCCTTTTCCGCTACAGTTTCAAATAGAGAGAACCACAATCCGCCCTCCGGGGAATCCCAAACCCTTTCCCTTCTGCCGCGTCCGGCACTCTGAATAAGAGCGGTCACAATGCCCTTTGCCGCTCCGCTCTCCGACAGCTCCTTTGCGACTGTATTCGTACTGCTTATTTCATCATAAGAATATAATGGATAATCGCGGATAAACCCTTCGCTGTGATTATGGTCTTTTCGCATGTGCTTAATGTTCTTTTTCATTCTTCACTTTTCACTATTCACTTTTCACTATTCACTTTTCACTGTTCACTGTTCACTTTTCACTATTCACCTTTCACTACTCACTATTCACTTCCCCTAGACCTCCCACTCCGAGATGATCCCTAAGATATCATCCGGTGAATCCGCGGACAAAAGATCATCACGGATCTCACCGTAAGAACACATCCTTGAAATACGGGAAAGCAATGGCAGATACATCTTGTCATTCTTCTTGGCACCGATAAAAAAGATCAGCTTCGACGGCTGAGAATCTATGGAATCAAAATCCACTCCGCCATGGGATATGCCGAGAAGCAAGAACATCTCGGACACAAAATTGTCCCGTAAATGCGGGATGGCGATACCCTTCTCCAATGCGGATGAGCCGAGATTTTCCAATTCCAGTATCTTATTGAAGAATTCGTCATTATTGCTTATCAGCCCGAGGCCGCTGCCGTATTCTATGAACTCCCTCAAAACCGCTTCCTTGGAATTGCCCTTCAACTCCATGATTATACTGTCACTCTTCAGCAATTCTTTTATCATTACAACCTCACTACACTATTATTACCATTTTTTCAGAGGAAAGAAGCATGTCATTTATCATATCCGACTTGATCTTCCCGGATAGTCCTGTCTTATAGGACCGGGCAAAGAGAACCATATCAATATTATATTCCTTCAAAAAGCCGTGTATCTCCTTCAGGATATTGCCCGAACGCAGTACAATGCGCACATTAACACCCAGTGATTTGAATTCTTCCTGAAAAAAGTAAAGGGATTTCCACCCGTCATCTTCGAGTTCCGCCATGAGCAGATGAAAATCCTTCTCCATCCTTTTGGACAGCAGGCGCGACTGCTCGTGATCCAAAAGGCGCAGAAGTATATAACGCTTGTCTTCTGTCCTCAATCCCGGCAGGGAGTCGATAATGCGGTTTATATCGTCACTATCGATAAACGGGATAAGAACATTTCTCTTCCTAGCCACTTTTTTTCTCCTTTATGATCTTCTTTATCACAAATTCTTCCCTCTCCTTTTCTTCCAGCTCATCCTTGATCCTTTTGACACCGGTCTCATATTCGGGAACAAAGATATTCTCAAGCGATCTTACCCGCTTTGATGTCTTCTCTATCTCTCTCAAAAGCCGGTAAACCGTGGAATATAATTTCAGCCAGCGGCTCAGGCCCGAAAATAGGTCTGTGAATCCGCCTACGGTCTCATCCCAGATGGGGCCCATACCTTCAAAGCTGTCCATATACGGAAGGGTCTCGTCCTTGATGTTTAGCTCAACATCCATACCGATCACGCCCATATTGGATGTCCGCATAATATTTATATCAAATATCTTATTCTTTTCCGGCTTGAAATAATGAAAGGAAAGTATCTCTTCCAGTTTTTCATTAATCTTATTAAATACACCGATCATGGTCTCATTGATCTCCTCGAACCCGTATTGCTGATTCATCAATTCATTGATCAGTAATTCCCTCTTCTGCTTCAGCACATCCAATCCTGTTATATAAACCTCCAGATCCTTGCACAGCTTCATATAATTGGATTTGGTCGAGGGGAGACGGGAGATATCAGTCATAATATTTATCCAGCTCATCTTTGGTGAATTTGCTCAATTCCCTTCTTGGGAGAACCTTCAGCGCTTCCCAGGCGATCTCCAATGTTTTTTCCATCGAATGATATGCACCTCTTTTCTGGTTCAGGAATTTCTCTTCGAATATCCTTGAAAATTCCAGATACTTCCTGTCGGTAGGCGAAAGCTCTTCTTCTCCGATAACCGTAGAGATCATCTTCACATCCTGTGAATACGAATATGCCGCATAGATCTGAGCGGCGAGATGCGGATGATCCGCTCTGGTATATTCCTTACCGATGCCGTCCTTCATCAATCTGGACAATGAGGGTAGAATATCAACGGGAGGAAAGATACCGCGATGATTCAGCTCTCTTGAGATAACGATCTGCCCCTCGGTAATATATCCGGTAAGATCGGGAATAGGATGTGTGATGTCATCATTGGGCATCGTGAGTATGGGTATTTGCGAGATCGAGCCCTTACGCCCCCTCATTCTGCCCGCCCTTTCATAAAGCGATGCCAGATCGGAATAAAGATAGCCGGGATACCCTTTTCTCGAGGGCACCTCTTCACGGGCGGATGAAATCTCCCTTAATGCCTCACAATAATTGGTAATATCCGACATGATCACAAGAACCTGATAATCCTTTTCAAAGGCGAAATACTCCGCTGTGGTCAATGCGGTCCTCGGAATGATGAGCCGCTCCATCGGAGGGTCATCGGCAAGATTGAAAAAGAGTATGACCTTATCCAATTTACTGTCAGCTTCAAAGGAACGGTAGAATTTTATGGCGTCATCATGCTTGATGCCCATCGCGACAAAGATAACTATCATCTTCTCATTGTCATCCTTCAAGCGGGCATTCTTCGCGATCTCCAGGGCAAGGTCATAATGCGGAAGCCCCGCGCCGGAGAATATGGGGAGTTTCTGACCGCGGATCAATGTAATAAGCCCGTCGATCACCGAGATCCCCGTCTGAATGAAGTCATGCGGATATGTCCGATGATACGGATTGATGGGCCGGCCGTTGATATCCCTTGTTGTTTTGGCGACAATGGGTTTCAAACCGTCACGGGGCTTGCCGTAAGCGTCCAATATACGCCCCTTCATACTTTCGGTAACGCCCACCTTGAAGGGTTCTGTGGAAAAATGTATCCCCGAATGATCTGTATCGATATCCCCTGTCCCCTCGAATATCTGGACCACCGCTTCAGTCCCGTTGACCGCCAGCACCTGGCCCTTTCTTTCGGTACCGTCGGGAAGCACGATGGATGTAAATACGCCGTATGGCACATCTTCCACGCCTTCAACGATCATCAGGGGGCCCCAGACTTTTTTAATGCTCGTATAATACTTTCTGTATTTCATCTATTGCTTTCCCTCCAGCTCTGTATTGATCTCATCGAGCGTAGAGTCAAATTCCGCGGAAGGGAACGGGATGAACTTTAATCTCTGTATCTTGTCAATAGCTTCCGACTTATTTATCTTATTGAAGGAATCGCCTTCATTCATCATTTCGGCGGACCTGGAGTGGAAATATATCAATGCCTGCGCGATCTTGACCTGCTTCTCGGGAAGACAGAAGCTGTCCACAGGATCATAGGAATTCTGCTGAAGGAAGCCCTTTTTTATCAGATTGGAAGATAGTACGGTCAATTTCTCCCTGTCCGGCAGGGACTCAAAGCCGACGATCTTGATGATATTTTCCAATTTGTCTGCGTCCTGAAGTGTCTCGGCGAGGGTTGTCCTCATTGAATCCCAATCCACATTGGCATTGAGTTTCCACCAGTCTACCACCTCTTCACCGTACTCTGAATAGCTTATCTTCCAGGAAACGGCGGGAAAATGTTTTGCCGAAGCCAATGACTTGTCCAATGCCCAGAAACTTCTTACAAATCTCTTTGTATGCTGCGTGACAGGCTCGGAAAAATCAGCCCCTTGCGGGGAAACTGCGCCGATGGCGGTGATACTGCCGGTCTTGCCGCTAAGCGTCTTGAAAGACCCGGCCCTTTCATAATACTCAGCCAGCCGTGAAGCGAGATATGCGGGATAGCCCTCTTCCGCAGGGATCTCCTCCAGACGGGAGGAAAGCTCTCTCAGCGCCTCGGCCCAGCGTGAGGTCGAATCCGCCAATATGGTAACATTATACCCCATATCCCGATAATATTCCGCCATCGTGATCCCTGTGTAAATACTGGATTCACGGGCCGTTACCGGCATATTTGATGTATTTGCGATTATAATTGTCCTCTCCATTAATGAACGGCCGCTGCGGGGGTCCTTTAATGTGGGGAATTCTTCCAATATCTGCGCGATCTCATTTCCTCTCTCTCCGCATCCCACATAGATGATGATATCGGCATTGCTCCACTTAGCGATGGAATGCTGTAAAACTGTTTTACCGGCGCCGAAACCACCAGGCACTGCGGCGACTCCGCCTCGCGGAATAGGAAAGAGAAAGTCCAATACACGCTGCCCTGTAAAAAACGGTTCGTTCATCGAAAGCCGTTCATTCACGGGGCGTTTTTTTCTCACGGGCCATTTATGAAAGCCCCGGATCTCAAGCGGCTCACCATGGTCAAGCTCTATGGTGCAGAAAATATCTTCCACCTTGCGTTTGCCGGGAAATATATCACCGATAATGCCGGTCACTCCGGGAGGGACCATGATATAATGCTTCAGCGACATCTCAATGATATGGCCCAGATGCATGCCCTCTGATACCGCATCGCCTTTTTTCATATCTGTAATAAAATCGTATCGCTTATCCTCGTCCAGAGGAAACGGGTATAATCCCCTTTCGATAAAGCCGTTCTCGGAGAACTTCTTAAGCGGACGGCCGATACCGTCAAAGATTCCGCCCAGCAGTCCGGGACCGAGCGTGACAGATAAAGGGTATTTCAGCGCATCGACCTTCTCATTGACCTTGACGCCTGTGGTATCTTCATAAACCTGTATCACGGCATGTTCCTGCTGTAATTCTATTACTTCTCCGATGAGGCCGAGATCACCGACCTTCACCATTTCACGCATCCTTATGGACCCGTCGTTATCCGCCTTTATTATCGGGCCGTTTATACTAAGTATCTTCATCAAGAATTTCCTCTTCCAGGATCGTGTCGACACGCTCTTCCAGAACTGATTTTAAAAAGAGCTCCGTATAATCGTATTCAACCCCGCTCTCCGGGCATACTACACGAAAGCCGTAATCGAATCCGCCCTTCAAAAAGCCGGGGAGCTTCTGTTTACGGCCGATGATAACGGTGAACCCGGCCTTATCCTCAAGTATTTTATCCATATATTCCAGTAAGCCCTTCTCGCCTTCTTCAGAAATGAAATGCTCCTCCAGGCCGGCGAGAAGCTCTGTTTTGAATTCTCTTGAAAGCCGTGACAATACACGCAGGCGCAGTTGATCACCGTCATGTTCCGCTTTCTTCACTTCTTCCGCCTTCTTATTTTTCATATATGTCTTCAGATCATTCTTTCTGCTTTTATGGTCTGACACCAGAGCTTCACTCTTTTTTTCAAAGGAATCCGTCAGTATCTTAATACGGCTCTCCCATTTACGCCTGATCTCTTCTCTCATTTCTATGCGGAAGCCCTGTATTTCCATTACAGCCTCCCCACTATTCTGCTCAACATCCTTTCGATCGAATCCTTCGCGATCTTGCCCTTGTTCTTCCGGTCGGGGATCGGGATCACAGCGACAGACGAACGGGGGTCCAATTCGGGTTCAATAATATCCCAGAGCCCCTCCGTGATCAGGACCATACTCGCTCCTGTCTCATCTATCACCTGCATAGGATCCTCACTTTCCTCCAATACCCTCACATTAAAACCGAATGCGGAGTAGTTCAGGAAGAAGGGGTCGTCAGTGAGCAGCAAATGTTCCATTCTTATAGATTAAAAATAATAAGTAGAGCGACTATCACGCCGTATATCGCAATTCCTTCCGCAAGGCCCACATAGAGAATCGTTTTTCCATAGACCTCGGGCTTTTCGATGATCGCGCCTATTGATGCGCTTCCAACTTTCTCCACCGCCCTTCCTGCGGCTACAGAGCCTACCGAAACCGCGATAGCGGCGGCAAGAACTCCACCTATGAATCTCCACGGAGATTGTTCCACGGGCTGCGTTTTCTCGCTTACCACCTCGTCATCAATAACTCCCGCATAGGTCATGTTGGGGATCAACACGAAGAAACCGACTGCCAGAATGGCGAGCACCTGAACAAGGACGAAGAAGGTCCTGACCCTCATTATCCTTTTGCTTGCTTCAACTTTATTCATTTTTTGTTCCTCCCTATATTTTCAGCGGATCGTAATTAGCACCGTCCGCGGTAAAAAATTTGCTGAAAAACTCATAAAAGGTCAGTCTCATGGATTGAATGAAGACCACAAGGCCCTCAAGCAATATCACGAATATATTCCAGAAGACGAGCAGCACGATCGCGCTGAACCCTTTCAACTCCATACCTTCAATGATAAGAAAACTGGCGGAAGATAACGCCACATGGGCGAGCAAGAAAGCCGCCACCCTTATAAATGAGACCGTATTTGACAGAAATTCGATGAACCAGATAAAGACCAGCATCCCCTGTGTAAGCCCTTTTTCGAGGCCTTCCCTTCTGACATTAAAAAATACCTTGATCATCAATTCCCCGACGGTGAGAAATATCAGTAATTTAACGCCGAAGCCCTTCGGAAGAATACCGCGCCATATCAAAAGCGGGATCACTATCAGCTGCAGATAGAATACAAGGGCAATAATGCCCCATTCATCAAAGAACATCTCGTAAATGTCTTTTTTTATGAACTTCTGAATAATATTTAAAAGCGCGCCCAGGATATTCACTATCACCCCCGCGGCGATCGCGCCGAAGAGGATGAAGTAAAGCTGATGATACGGCCTGAATAAAAGCGGCTTCATCACCTCTTCATTTCCAAATAAGGACCCGAATAAGAGTCCGAATATCATCGAAGAACCGCCAAGAAAGAGCATCAGCGAGGCGAACTTCTTATAATTGGGAGAAAATAGCATAAGTATTCCGAATGTCATCAGAACAGATCCGTGGCCGAGGTCGCCGAACATAAATCCAAATAGGAAGCAGTATATCACGGCAAATATGATCACCGGATTGAAATAACCGTATCTGGGATTCCCGTATTGGGCTACCAGCATATTAAAAGGGCCCAGTATCGAAGAAGGAGAAAATCTCACAGGGATATTTGCATTGCCCTTTTCCTCTTCGTAGAACTCATAATAAAGATTATGATCGGTGAGTATCTTCTTGAAATCGGTACTCTTTGATTCGGGGATCCAGCCGGAGAAGATGGATACATAATCACCTTCGAAAACGCCGGCCTTGAACTTATCGACCTCTCTGTAGAAACGGACATTGAATTTATAATGGGGCATATCCTCTTTTATCTTTTCAACGAAGTGCTTTACCCGCAGATTAAAATTCCTCATGCCCTCAAGCAGGCCCCATTTCTTATTTTCCAATGCCTCAAAAAGATCGGCACCGCGTTTGAACTTCACCATCTCAAAGAAATGATTGCCGTTCAATTCCTTGACGATATCGTAAATGATATTTCTGGAGGTGCGCTCCAATGTTATCAGGAAATACACCGCGCTGTCCTTGAATTCCTCATATGTCCCCAGAAGCCCGTATTTATCTATATATTCGTTCATCAGCGTCACATGCTCAAGCGGGATCGTGAAAAAGAGCTGCTTTTCGCTCAATACCTCGGGTGTCTGCGGATACATCTCAAAGAAGGCCGTATAATTGTTGATAATGGCAGCACGGCGATTCAATCTCTCCCTGCTCTCCATAAACAGCCGGTACTTGGTCTCGTTTGAGGTGAGTTTTTTATTGAGCTCCTCAAAGCTCATCAGCTTCTCTTCCCTGGGGAATTTCGTATCAAATTCCTTTTCAAAGAATTTTAGCGTCTCCTCGAGCTTAGCGATATCGGAAAATTCGGGTTTGGTCCTCTTTTCAATATGAAGCGACCCGCTCTTCATTATATCGGGCAGGATGAACGGAAGTTTGTCATTCGCCGCAACAATAAGGAATTTGTACATCTTCTCAGAGAATGTAATGTTCATATTATCGTATTCGTCAATCTTTGACGGTTAATTCCAAGTTCCAGGCAATTGATGCTTGCAAGTATCAGCTCGCTCTGGCGGACAAAGAGAAATATCTCCGCCAGTATGCGCGACAGAACATTATCCATGTCCATCGACCTTTCCATTTTGAGCAGGTAGGAGTAAAACACAACCTTGGCGGCCTCGAACATCTCCTGCAGGTCGTGCAAGTCGAATATATGGTCGTAATCAGCCAGTTGGCCCCTTGGGAATTCCGGGGTCTCGGATTCGAATATCATTTTAAAGACCTCACGGGTATTAAGGTCCAGAAATTCCAGATCATGCTTGCGGAACACCACATCCTGTACCTGATAAGCCGTCCGTACACGGTAGAGAAAAAGGACTAAAAGGATGTCGAACCACTGCCGGAAGATGCTCTCACCGCTCCACTTCACCTCGGCAAGATGCCCCATTGCGATATGTATCTTCTTGAACTTAAAATAGACCTCATCCGATCCACCCAAAGGGACCTTGTACAAAAGCAGATCACGGAAGCTCAGGCCCGGCATATTGATCTTAAGAAACGGTTCGATCTTGCTCAGGTAATCTTCCCTAACATAATCAAAGAACTCCTCAACATCCGCCTTGCTGGTTATCTCTCTGTTGAGATTGAACATCGCCTTCAATCTCTTGTATAATTCCTCCATATCCTCGATCCGGGTTATCTGCAGAAGCTCTTCTTTATTGAGCAAGTTACGCTTCAGGCCCTGGAGAATAGTAAAGATCTCAATAAAATCATAGGAGTTCATTTTTTAGCTTCTTAAGAATATTCCCCTTTCTCTCTTCAAATCTGAACATCAATTGATCATGAAGGGCTTCCGCCTCCTCATTTCTGTATATGCGGATCTCTTCGATCGCCTTCTTGATATCCGCTTCAAGCTCGGCTTTCAATTTGTCGTAATTCTTTCTGTATTTGACCTGCAGTTTCTCATATGTTTTAATAAGTTCCAGCTCAGTTGATGAATACTCTTTTTTGAATTCCCCTTCAAAGGCCTTCAACTCTTTATTAATGGCGTGAAATTTTTCAATGAATGTTTTATCCTTCTTCATTTTCTTCGCCTTCTTTGTCTTTCTTTTTGAATAATTCCTTCAGAATGAAGTAGAGCAGCAGGAGCAATACCCCTACTTTTAAAATGGAAAAGATCGCGAATAATATAAAATTGATCACCTCAACCATTTATCAGCTCCAATATAGGGGGAAGAAAAAATAATACCCCTACCAAAACGGCAGTAAGAGATACGAGCAGCACCGCTCCGGCAGAGATATCCAATGCCAGTCTTATTATATCACTTTTTTCGCCCTTTGAAACAAAACGCACCAAAGTTTCCACAGAATCATTGAAAAGTTCAGCCGACAGAACGCCGCCGACCAGAATGATCACGATAACTATCCTCTCTATGGGCAATTTCAAAAATATAGACAGTGTTATCGCGCATATCCCACAGATGATGTGGAAAAGGTAGGTTCTCGGTTCCCGTATAACCCTCGTGAGCCCCCTGAAAGCATTTCGGAATTTGAGGTAAATTCGCATTATTGATCATATCATATTTCTTTTGAATTCTCAAAATATTTTGCCGTCATTCTGAATGTCATCCTGAGCTTTTCGGCGAAGGATCCATCTTTCTCATTCTACATTATTTACTACTTTTCTGCACCTACAACCCTATCACCTTATCACCCTATCACCTCTTCCTTCTTTGCGTAGCACTTCATCGTTAGCAGGTGTCAAGCGAAGCACCTCCGGAGGAGGTGCACAGTGAATAAAATCAAATATCAATTTCTCTCTTTCGCTCTACACTGGTTCACTGGATCCACTTGTCCTTGGGGCACTGGGGTGAACTTGTGAACCCCTTATCATATTTCTTTTGAATTCTCAAAATATTTTGCCGTCATTATCGGGCGCGACCCGATAATCCATCTTGTATTTACTTCTTGTGTTTTCCACTTTACACTTCACACTTCAGACTTCACACTTCGTTCGCCCCGCGAACGATCGTGTCATCCTGAGGCATCGCCGAAGGATCCATCCCTTATTTGGATTCTTCAGTCGTCTTAAACTCCTTCAGAATGACAAAAGGCAACTTGTATGATGATGTTTTCGTAAAGGCTTTATCAGCCCTTAATGTAATTGCGATTACCTTCTCTGATAACGCCGAATTACAGCAAATTGTATCAACTCAAACGGAGAAGAACCTCAATTGTCCATTGTCAATTCTATTCTGTCATCCTGAGCTTTTCGGCGAAGGATCCATCTGGGATTTTCTTCCTGTGTTTTTCCTCACTATTCATTTTTCACTATTCACTATTCATTGTATTCTGTCATTCCCGCGAAAGCGGGGAATCCATCTGATATCTGTTTCCTGCGCTTTCCCTATTTTTCACTTTTCACTATCCCTGTCATGCAGAGCCACAGGCGTGGCATCCAGGCTTTCTTTCATTCTTCATTCTCCATTTCCCCATTCTTCATTCTTCATTCTTCATTCTTCACTATTCACTATTCACTATTCACTGTATTCCGTCATCCTGAACCCTTTACGGGTGAAGGATCCATCTCCTATGGAGTTTACCCCGCACTTTTACATGGTGCGGGGTCATTCCCGTGAAAGCAGGGAATCCATCCCCATTCCCTTTTCTCCACTTCGTACTTCGCACCTCGTACCCTCGTACTTCTGCTACACTTCTGGCCCCATTATTCTGGAATTTTTTGAATTGAGCGATTCTTTGTTTTTTCCGTGTATATCATTATTTACAGGTAAATATCGGCGTGAATTATGCCAACTATGCCAACCACCGTCCCCATATCTGGTTTCGACATCGCCGAAAGGAAAGGGAGATACGAGAAAGAGGAGATGAGAATAAGGGAGATAGGGACGGGAAATACGAGAAAGAAGAGGAGGAGAAAAGAATTCCCATACGGAGATGCATTCCGCACATTATTTACCACTTACCATTAAAATAAGTCTTTTAAATCATTTGTTGCCATGTTTCTAAGACAATTATTGAATTTTCAATATTCTATATTTTGCCCAATAAATGTCCTTTATGTCCGAAAAATGTCCTTTAGATAATTTCATACTTTCTACCTTTTTTATTGCCAATCTCTTTGAAAATACCTCTTTTTACTAATTCCTGTAAATCTCTGTAAAGAGTTTTCTGTGAAACAGTAGTAATTAATGATCTATATGTTGATAAAGTTATAACATTTTTCTGTTTGGCAAATAACACTATTTCAATTTGGCGTTCGTTTAAACTCATCTTTCTTAAGTTTTCTTCGTTATAAATGTCTTTATAAAAATAAACAGAGAAACCACCGAATTCCTCTTTATATTCTGGTTCCGGTAATCCGGCCTTTTTACATTCACTGCATTCTGTCATCCCTTCGATTCACTCAGGGCAGGCTCTGAGCATCGCGAAGGATCCATCTTTATTTCCTTCTCTCCACCTTTTAACCGTTCAACTTTTCAACCTTTTAACGATCTTCTCCACCTCGCACTTCCAAAGAGGTGCTGGACTATCGTCCTCGAGGTTCTTCCAGTATATCATTTCCTTTTTATATTTTTGGACAGAAGGTGATATTTTACGAGAATCGGGTATTGCAATAATATGATCAGAACAGGAAATATATTAAAACAACATAAGGTAGACAGCCCTACTAATCCAAGGAAGACAACTTCTGTCAGTATAACGACGCGCAGAAAAATCCTTTTGGTATTTTTAAAATAGAAATATAGATATGCGTTCAGCACCATCAATAATACTGAATTGATCAAAATAATCATTTTTGAAAAAGGATTGAATCCCTGAAGCAAAGCTATTCTTGAAAATATCTCCACAAAGGCAAGAATACTTACAAGGTAGCTAATTAATAACAGCTTAAGATGATGTCCGTTGCCTCCAAATCTGTTTATCAGGAAAGGGATCCCTACGATTTCAAGCAGAATTATGTAAAACGCGAATATGGGATAAATTACTATTGAAACTAAATTTTGAAAAAACATGAAGAGCACAAGTAAGAATATACTTATCAGGATTAATATTGAAAAGGGGTTGATAAGATAATTTCTCTTTTTCACTTTACGATGTATCTGGGATCCTCCCCTTTATAATGATGGATTTTGACTTATTCCATTCATCCAATGCGATTTCATATGCTTTAGTAATGTCTTCATCCTCAATACTAGTATCCCTAATAATATCTATCATTCTTGCACCAAGCCAGTCGTTTTTCATGTCCATTTCTCTCACATATTCGTAATCACTCATGCCTTTCAGTTCAGATATCCGGGAGCCGATTAGTAACGGATCATTCCAACACCAACCACTGGCTGACGCTATATATGAGGCACGGAAAGCTCCAAGTGCCATAGAACTGAATTTCTTCATTTTAAAGGAGGTAAGCGAATCAAAAAGACTTCTCTTAGTCTTAGAGCTGAAATGTGCAGTAACCCCCTGAAAACCCTGATTAGATTGCCAATTCTCGGTTTTCCACATGAATTCCATCGTCAGAGCCAATGCACTTTCTTCAGAAATATTCTTGATACAAATATTGTACGATCTCAAAGTTCCTCTCCAGAACTGACTGGCAATTACCTTCTTTTCCACGCCGATACTCTTTAGTTCAGAGAACAATTTGTATATTCTAATCGCTTCAATTACATGTGCTATATTGTTAAGTTCCTCTCCTTGATCATCAGCGAATTCCCGAATTCTTATTTCTAAATTCTGATGATCGGGATTTTTCAAAATGGTTGTCATATCTGCAGCTGGAATGCGCAAATAATTCCCTTGATAGATTATAAGGATTAGAAGAAAAATACAGATTATCAGCGGGGAAATATACTTCGGATTCAGGATTTTTTTAATGTCACTCATTTGAATAATCTACAAATATCTAAATAACAAATTTGTGTGTACATAGAGAATCGAAATAAATGCCTTCGCATTTTACTACCCCTTCGCTTGCATTATATATCATTTCCTGATAATTAGCAAAATACTTCCATAAAATCACACATATATAATACCTTCTGATTTATATAGAGTGAGGATAAGATTGATCTGTTAAATCGTGTCCGAACAATCGAATTGTTCCGAAATAGGATAAATTTTGCTTACATAGAAGATATGATACCCTATTTTGCAGTTCCTTATCCATTGCAAAGCGTCATTTTGCAACAAATGCAATTCATCCAGCACTTTTACTATGGTGCTGTGGTTTATCCCGCACCTTTCCGACGGTGCTGGACTATCGTCCCCGAATTTACTTCTTATTTATGCTCATTCTTCTAGGATTAATAATGAAATAACCGCCAGTAATTCTTATCCATTCATTAATTGCATATATCATTTCTTGAATTACTTTTGCAACATATGGAATATTTTCTTCTCTTATCTTGTATATCATTGTCAATTTCTCTAGATTATTGGCTGAAAATGTTCCTCCTTCCTTGACGATTCCCATATTTTCATCAATTCCTTCCAATAAAATATAGCTGTCGGGTGGATTATCTGAGTTCATTTTATGTGCTTCAATAGCAGTATATTTCTTTGACGGATGAGTTTCTTCAAATACTTTTACTGAATGAAATATTTTCCAAATTTTACTTAAAATCATAATAATGATAGCTAAAATATCTTTTTGTTCATTATTAAAAAAGTGCATTTCTAATGGATCTCCAAAGAATTCTTTAAATTCAGAAATATTCTTATCTTGATTTTTATATAATTGAAATCCTAAACATTGATGACCTTCAAGTTCTGTCTGGATTCCTGATAAATCTAGGCTTAAAAACCTAGTATAGTTCAATCGTCTCAAATTATCAGTATCTGTAAAATATATTATTTTCAATATATCGAATATTATTGCTTGCAATTCTAGATCAATTTCAAATTTTTTGTTATAGAAATATTTTTTCCTACTCAAATTATCATCAATAATCTTCTGAATAGCCTTTTCAAATTTATATGTCAATCCTTGCTTTGCATATGCTTTATCTTTTTCTACACTATAAACAATAGGTTTTCTGTGGCGGAGATCAAATGGTAAATCCTCTATTTTTCCTGAGTCACAATTGAAAACGGATAGAATATTCTTCCATCCAATAATATTCGATGCATAACCCAATTCAATCAGCACATTTGGGTTGGGAGTTTTTCGAAAGCGGGATCCTTTGTTTATTATTGAAATATCTGCTACGAATACATCACAATTATTAATTTTGGTGAAAATACTATCAACAATGTTTGGGGTACCACTTTCATCACGGCTATCACTTTCAACAATGTATTCAGAAATATTGCTGTTGTTTTTATAAACTCTTTTTAAAGCCTTTTCTAGACAGTTTTCGATGAAGCCCCTATTAGTGTTATTTGGTAAATCTGATTGCCATGAGTAAAATACTGTTAATTTCATAGCAGTACCTCAAAATACATATAGACCTGTGATCCCGTCATAATTATCTCCCATTTCTTCTACCTATTACTGACACTCTCCAAAATACTCCTGAATTCGCTTCTGAATTGATCAAGTTCATCTTTGATATTTTGGATAATACTTCCGATCTTTGACTCCTTATATCTCCTGGGCATCAGCACTTACACCTATTTAGCAACAACCGTCCCCGAGTTTCGCCGTCCTCGATTTTCCACTGTACCCTATCCTTCTAATTTTATGAAAAGATTTTCGTTAGGATAAATGTAATAATTGCTGCCAAAGTCGACGTTATTATGCCAACAACTATTAAATCCTTATTCTTCTTCCAGAAATTAGGTTTGTTCTTCCTTTTAATAGCGTAGATTTTGACTTTACCATTTCCAAGAGAGAGTATTGACTTAACAACGCTAAATCCCAGTAGTAGCAACACCATAAATACAGCGATATTCATGTACTTCGAAAAATAGCTTTTATCGACTGTTACTATCTTAATAATAAAAATAAGCCCTAATGCAAAACCAATTTCAAGTACTTCTTTTACCATAGATGGAGATTTGATTTTGGTGAAACACTTTCTTATTGTTGAGAAAAGCCCTTGTACAATAATTGTATCTTCAGTTGAAAATAACCACACTTTGTCCTTATCAATATCTATACTAGTATAAGGTTCTCTAGTCGTTATTTTAATCTCTTGCATATTATCAAACTCATCAAGCTCATTTCGGTCGTCGAGCAGATTGTTATTAATAACTATTTCATATTTAATCCCTTCACCTTCGAAAAGATCAATAATATTGTTGATATCATCAAGGTATATCGTCGCTAGTGTGAAGCTTTCACTAAATGATTGTGGAACTTTCTTCATATTTCCTCCCTGACATTCTACATGATTATAGATAGATTTTCAAATTGAACTAATAACTCCGAGAATTTCAGAGGCATTTTGCAACTTTTGCAACTAGCGGTCCCGAGTTTTCCGAATTGAAAAAGCAGAAGTATGCCAAGAAACTCAGGGCACTGAAAGCAGTCAAGAGACTGATATGCAAGGATATCTTCAATATATTTTCGGAGATTGAAAAGATCGAATTACAAAAGAAAGAAAATGTGGCTTAAATGAGAAAATCAGAAATCAACTTGACAAAATCTATCGTCCCCTGATTTCGCCTGCTAAGCAACTCATGGCAACCTTCTACTTATCCCTTTTTTAGCTACATTTAGAAAAAAGCAATGTTATTATCCCGCCCACAATTGCTGCTACCAACCACTTCAAATTTTTGTTTAGAAGATTTTCAACAGAGTAAATGGGATTGACTTTTACCATAACTTCCTTTTCCATAACAGGATAATCTCTTAATGTTTTATTCCCAATTGGGTATTCAATGATACAGCTAACAGTAAGTGAAAGAAATTGCTTACCCGATTTCAAAGGTATTACATTCCAAAACCATTCAGTATATTCCTTTACCTTTACTATTTGCTCCTCACTACTAGATGATTTAATCCTAAAATTGTCTCCGCTCAAACAAACTTTCATAGATGGAGTTATTTTAATTTCTTCTATTTGAGGGCTTCCCAGTCCTTTAAGTCCATTTATAAAATCCTCTGTAAGTTTTTTAGTAATACGCACTTCTATTTTTTCTCTTTTTCCTACTTTCATTTCTTTGGAAGGATTAAAAAGAATTTTCCCTTTTTCTAAATTATTTAACTTCTCTTCTATTAGTTCTCTTCTTCCTACTTTCATTTTTTTGGAAGGATTAAAAAGAATTTTCCTTTTCAACAGTTTTTTCTGTTTGTAAATATTTTTTTCACTTACTTCACTACTTTCCGCTTCCGTGGATTCTTCCTGCTCTTCTTCTTCATCAAAAATAGCTTCAAATTCATCTGAGGACTCTTCATCGGATTCTTCCAATTCCTCAGAAATATCTCCAAAATCATCTAATGTTTCTTCTAAATAGATATCTGATACATCCTCTGATATATATTCTAATATAACTTCTGGATCAACTTCTTCTATTTTATTCTTAGCTTCTTCGGCGGAATTATATAAGCTAAATACACCAGCAATTGTCAATTCTACAATACTCTTCGTACTCTTAAAGTAATACCCTTTAAATACCCCAGCATTTTTCAATACCTCATATTCTACTTCCATTATGGGTCTTGCAATATACTTTAACCCTACCTGTTGAATTAATATATGAGTGCTCATATTTAAACCTCCCATTTCTTCAATTCCGTATCAATATTATCAAATTATATTCAGCTCTTCACTCAAACTCAATCAAATTCTTCTCAACTTCGGGATATAGTTTGTCAATATCTTTTTGGAAATTAACTACATGTTGAAAAGCGTAATTTTCTATCATCTGATCCACTCCCTATCATCTATTGAGAATTACCATATTAGGCAACTCCTTTATCTAAGTATAATTTGTAAAGCATGGAAAAGTCAAGAATAAATCAAAATAATATCATAGAGTGGGTTATTGAATTTCCACACCTCGCACTTCGTACTCAGCCTACTTAGCTGGTTTGTTGTTCCACCGGGAGACTGGGTCACTGGGAGGCTGGTACACTTACTACTGTTCCACTTTCGTATTTAAATACGAAAACTCCTAATGGCGAATTTGCAACTACGGCAACAACATCCCCGAATTTCTACGTAAACAACTACTATCCGCATTCTTCTTACTTGGAGTATTTCTGTTTTAATTTGTAATAATCCGCTCTCAAATCTCCATCATATTCTTTCATAAACCTAGAAATCTTGTGAATTGGCAACATCAATGAAAGAAAATGATCAGGGCTGCTACTCTTATCAAGGCACTCAAGAACTCTTTCGTTACTTATATATAGAGGTGAATATCTTTTTATCTCAATAACAAGAGGGTCGATGATAGAAACAAGCGATTGAAATTTCTCAAGCGCCATCCTAGAGTTTTCAACCTGTCTCTGGAAGTTTTCCCAAAAAGTTTTAGATAATGCTTTTTCTTGATCTGCTACTTCACTTATCATATCTTTATCAGCAGCCTGTATTTTAAGGAACTGCGAAAATTGGATAATTTGAAAAGTCTTCCCGTTCGTTTTTCTATAAAACTCTTCAACAAGCTCAAAGCGTGGATACAATGCTTCTTTGTTACTGATACACCACCAATCATTTTTCTCCTCAGATGATACAAATATTATGTGAGCTTTGTACTTCTTAGCAATTGACAATATTGTATTCCATATTACGATATCACCTACTGAATTCTGTTCCTTCTTCTGATCCTTCAGTCCAGGAGGAATCATATATTCAGCTCTCCTTTCAATGTCAGTCTTCAGATCATCATTTGACATTTCCAGTTTAGCAATCACATTTTCCATTAACAGTTCTTTGTACATATTACTTATGGGATCGTTCCAATTCCAATTTTGTATTTTTTCCCTTAATTTTATGATGGTCTTTCGATATTTATTAATTCTAGTATTAATTTCTCTTTCAAGTTTTGTTAAATCTTTAAATTGCTTTAAATCCGAAAATATGGGATATTCTTCATGCTTAACATTTTCAATTCTGCTTAACTTTCCACATATTTTTTGATATAATTCCTTGATTTTTTCGGGTCTATTTTTAACAAATTCCCTAATAACATGCTCAGGAATAAGCAACCTCTTTTGATCTATTAGTGCTTTATATTTTTCTTTGATTTCCTGTAAATCTAATTTCCCAATTGAAAAAAGAAGGAGAAGAACATTAGTGTCAATAACGTATATTGCTTTATTGTTAATCTCATCTACTGATTTTATATTCATATGTAGTAGGTTCTCGTGAGAGGGATAAATCTCATTCAAGTCAATTGAAAATTCATCTTTTCCCATTTTATATCTCCTATGAATTATGCTTCTTGATGAAGCTGTATATTTTTTTGGTTAATTTTTTCGCTTCTTCACTTAAATCATCCCATTCCGTTGTCAAGGAAACGATGTCTCTGCAAAAGGGTTTTTTCCTCTTTTTGCCTGTTTCATATTTCTTGTTCCCTTGATATTTCTTTTCCTTTAAATATCCATCTAAATACTTAAAGAGCTTTCTTAGTTTAAAATCATTTTCTTTAAAGTCGATTTTGATATCCACTTTGTCTTTAATAAACTTTTCCTTCAGAACTTTCGTAGAGATGTAGTTTTCAATTTCCCCATTATCCAAAAGTATAAAATCATCTCCAAATATCTGTTTCATCCTCTTATCTATTTTCATATTTTTTTTGTATACAATATCATTTTTACTATTTTCTTCAATCTGAGAATCGTTATCCTTTATAAGGAGAATATTTCTTGTAAAAGAATTAATCTCTACTCCTTCTTCTTCGCATGATCCCCAATGACGGAGGCTGTCACAACCATGGTATTCCATAAAGGTGAAATGTGTACTTTCTACAAAAATTTGATTTGTCTTGTCATGTTCATGATGGTGATCCATGAATATTTCCAACCATTTGCGCAAGTACAGAATGTCTGTGATTCCTTCCACCCATATCGTGCAATTTGAAAGCATGACGGAGGTGTTGCGAACCCCCAACAAGGACATCATATATTGATCAGGTTTCTGTCTGTGTTGTACCTCATATCTCGGCTTTTCGATTGTGAATTCCGGTTTTTTATTAACAGTGAATAAAGAAACCATGTTATTATTTAAACTCAAATCCAAGAGATGATTGGAGTGTGTTGTTATAAAAAACACTGCTTTAGGCCACCTTTCATCATCAGTCAATACTTCAACTAACCTTCGCTGCATTTCGGGGTGTAGAAATAATTCAGGCTCTTCGATGAAGAATATTCCTTCCTCTTCCATAAAAAGTGGAAAGGTTATTAATATAATTGATTGGATCCCGTCTCCCAATTCGTAAATAGGGTATTCTTCATTGCCAATTTTCACGTTGATCACATCACTTGAGAGTTTTGGAATCAATGTTACTAGCTGGTCATTAAAAAATTCTGTGCTCAGAAAATGTTCATATCTTTTAATTCTATCTCGATCCGGTTGGTCTCCAAGTAAATGCTTTCTTAATTCTTCATAAAATGTAAGTCCCGTGTACATTGTAAAATCAGTTCTCTTTGGTATTGGTTCATCCAGATCCTTTTCTCTTGGGAAATAATCTTTCTCTGTTCTCTGATAGTAAATATCCTTATCCTCAACACTTATGGAATCGAATGGTCTTAATCCTCTTAGGATTGGAATATATATCCTATTGTTAAGGAAATTAAATTCATTTCTCACGGTGTCATTCAAAATAAATTTTCCATCTTCAAGATAAAGGATTCCATTTTCTAAGAAGTAATCGATCTCATGGTGGGCTTTCGCATGAAGATGAGGCAGATACCCACTATCGCGTTCGTATCCAGTCATAATTTTATTGAATAGATCACTTAGGATTGTTGGTGAATTCCCATGATTAATTTTCTTGGAAGCACTTTGAAGAAACATTTTATGTTCTTCATCTGAAAATATTGTTTTGTTTTCTTTGATAACAAGCTCAATTAACCTAGATAATCTTAATAAAATGCTTTTATTATAAAATGCATAATCCCAATGATAGTCAATTTTCACTTTATAGTCTTTTATCATTAATAATTCTCTGAGAAATCTGCTTTTCCCTGAATTATTTGGCCCAACAAAAATATTTACTTTTGATAACCCAGTTAATCGATAATGCATCCCGTGCCCATCTACGGAAAGATATTTCTCTAAATAACCATACTTGGCCTGAATCTTTTCTATATATTCCTTTCTATTATCATAATCTATTGGCCAATTCTCAAAGTAAATTTCTCTAAACACTTTACTCTCCTATTTCTTCAATTCCACATCAATATTCTCAAATATTTTATTCAGCTCATCCTTAAATTGGTCTAGTTCATCGTTGATATTTCGGATTAAAGTTGAGATTTCTGATTTAATATCCATCTTGATCACAGCATTCATCCCTATTCGGCACCTTGTCAATCATTAGTAATACTTCTATAGGATATTTGAATCATATTTTCTCCTTGTCAGATATTTCCTTTTTTCGTTGCTCTATTACAGGGCGGAAAATCTCTTTTAATCTGTAGTAGCCCGCCACTTTGGAATTAAGTATTTCTTCAATCCCGTATATTTCATTAAGATTACTCATTTTAATAATAGAAACCATTATACCTGAGAGATATTGACCCACTCCGTCTAATTTTACCTTATTTTTATTTAAATAATTAATCATAAAATATTCCATCAGTAAGTTTATAATATGTGACAAATAATTTGCTTTTTTCTCAACATTTATACTTAGGCCCCATATTTTATGAAGGAAACTATTAAATACTTCTATGAACGATTTGTGCATAGACCCTTCTAATAATATTTGATTCACCAAATGTTCAAAGCGTAATGATATTGAAAAACCATCCTCTTTGGTTATGAGGAACAAATCCTGACCTGTAAAACTAAGGAAAATATAGAATCTCTCTGCTAGTTTACCGATACATAGAGAATACATTTTCTGGTCTATAATTGATTTCTCTCTTAGAATTTCCAATAATATTCTCGTATTTGAGGACTGAACACCTTCTTCAGTTTGAATAAGCTCAAGGAAAGGTAAATCATCAGTCATGACAGTACAATTAGGTGTTTTTGCATATTTCACTAAGTCAACCATCCAATCTTCAAATATATCATATTGTTCGATTTTACACTTTAGAGAGTTGTCAGGTTCAATGATTACCACTTCATTACTCTTTCTAAGGTAATCCCACAATTTTCTAAGTGAAGCATCTTCATATTGAAGTAATTCTCTTTGAATTTTATTAAAAAGACTTCGCGGTATATAGAAATTCTTATTTAATTCAGGAAGAAAACCCAATAAGTTCATGTAATTGAGGTTCAATAATGACGAATAATCAAAAATAATATTCTCAGACCCATTGAAATTGTCTCTAATCCTAGCTTGAAATTCTATTGTTTGAACAGTATATTTTAAAGTTAAATTTAAATCTCTTTGGTTATTAATAATTTTTGAATAAGGCTCCTTCAGCCAAGATTCAAGTGAGTAAGATGGTAAATTGTTTGTTGTAAATATCTTTACCATTTCTTGGTATTCTTTATTCTTTTTTTGAACAATCTTAACTATTTCATTACTTATTTCTCCCTCTTCATTAAATATTTTAATCGCAGTAAGCATCTTATCTTTTGGAAATTCTTGGTTATATTCAACGGCAGAATTTATAAATCTGTCGGTTTCCCCGTCATTTGAATATCTGTAATTTATAGAATTACTGTGCATCATCACTTTCTTGCGTAAATCAACATCTCTAACATGTTGACTGAGTTCTTTTGCCTTATTTGAGCAGGAAATTGCTAAATTCTTATTATTTAGTAAAATCTCAATAATTGACATATTCAATAAATAGTAAATCTTATCAATGTCATTCTCTATTACTCGATGATCTGTTAATACTTTTCTCGAAATTTCAGGTGCTCCATAAAATAGAAACAACTCCGAAATATTCAGCCTTTCGTTAAATGAAATAGAATCCCAATTAGAAGAATTTCTTAATACACGATAGGCTGAATCAAATTGGGAGTTAATAATCTCATTAGTAAAATCTATTATTTCAAGTTGAGCCTGGTCAACTTGATTGAGTTCATTTACATTCAGGCTCTCTCGCGTGCTTAAGAACTCACTTGAATCATAAGCCATTGACATGACAAGACAGCTTATTAATAGTACTTTTAATTCATTCATTAGTAAAGGGTTATTCATATTGTTGGCAAGGACTAGCCCGGCACGAATATGATTCAATATTTCCTGCAATTTTCTCTTGTCTGGATGCGAAGGAATAATTTGAAACTTGAATTTCGAATTCAACATATATTCTTGATAATATACTTTAATTGCCAAATAGTGGAAATGAAATTTTTCACCTTCTATCTTCTTAATCCTATTTAAAAACTTCAGAGCTGTTTCGATTTTATTCATTCCAACATAAATTTCACCTAGCAGTGACAATAATATTGGCGATTTGTTAACGATTTCCTTCACTCTACTTGTTTTATATAATTCAAGAGCTCCTTCTTCTCCTTGTGAGCGTATCGTAACTAACAATAAACTATTTAAAACAATTTCATCATCTCTCTTTTTATCCTCTTTCCAGATTTTTTTTAGAATTTTATAGCTCTCATTCAAGTTATCACTTCCACCAATATTATAAAGGAGTAGTGCCATGTTTATTCTAGTCGGAATAAAATCTGGGGATATTATAAGTACTTTTGTAAAATATTCTTTTGCTTTTTCATAATTCCCACCCATAAATTTCGGAAGATTATAACAAAGTCCTAAATTATTTAATATCCTCAATTTCTCTCTATTGTCACCCTCTTTTAGCTGCCTCTCTAATAAACACAATTTTCCTATTGCTAACTTATAATCTCCTAAATCAATATCCCTTGAGGCCTCATCAATTTGAATGGTCAAGCTAGTATTAATGCCCTTCTGAGGAGATAGAACTTTTAAAATGTCTTGTACCCCGATGTCTACGCTTGTCAATATCTCGCTAGAGAAGGAAGGGCGAAAATACTTATTCTTCACTGATGGAAATCTATTTACCCTAGAATCTAATTTGATGCTATCCCAGAAGTAGACTTGGGTGAATTTCAAAGTCTTACTATAATTTTTCGTTTGATCTTTAGCTGTCGGAGAAATTTTCGATGCTACACAAAATATTACTTTATCTGGTACAAATTTCTGATCTTTTTTACAAAACTTTTTCAATTTATCTATTTCTTCCTTAAAATGGGCAAATGAAATTCTCTTATATCGTTTACATTGAAAGTAACATTTATAATCCTTTCCATTTCTATTTGTCTCAACTGCTACAATATCACGAGTCTTATCTCCAGGACCATCG
Source organism: bacterium (assembly GCA_023133295.1). Taxonomy (GTDB): domain Bacteria; phylum AUK180; class AUK180; order AUK180; family AUK180; genus JAGLWT01. The sequence goes on from JAGLWT010000147.1 coordinate 33,529, forward strand.
TAATATTCTACGTCGTAATATTCCTCTGAGTTATCTACAAGCTGAAAGCACATCTCTGAAAATTGATCTGGTGATAATGAAAGAAAATCCAGATTCTTTTGAGTAAACTCAATTTTTGCTCTATCTTGGATGTTTTCGTTTTTCTTCATAATTCTCTAGAACCTAATAGTTCAAATATAATAAGGTGGTTAATATCAGGACATCGTTTGCTATTGATAATAACGGTGTTCATAATCTGATTCTTGTATTTTACCATTTCTCTCCATTCTCAATTTGTAATTGCTTCCTTAACATCCTGAGATAAATTACATATAATATTATTTCCTTGTGAAAGGATCTGCTCCAGCACTTCTCGAGTAAAATGACTATAAAGGATTTTCAAAACCAAACAAATCTCAGCAGATGTATTAGACCTTGAGTGGTCATGCTCAATTGGGAAAGTGAGCTCTTTTCTTATTTCATCAGTATAAATGATATATTCACTTGTAGGAGAAGGCATATTATCCTGAAGAATTCCGAAAATCACAAGTAAAGCATCAAGAAGGATATTTGAAGGAAACATATTTGTAAATAACAGTCCTAGTTTTTCATAATAAATTCGTTTCGTTCCTTGATTCACACCTTGGATTTCACTACAGAATTCAATTAACCTGTTTATTAGAATATTTGAAAAGCCCCAGTCTAAATCATTAATTATTAGAAATTCATTATTTTGAACATATTTTCTAAGAGAATTTACCGGGTTTGTCACAATAATATCCCAATAGAAGGAAATGCTACATTTTCCGTACTTCGAATCAAGCCCCGCGTTTAATAATTGTTCTCTAACGATTCCATAACTGCTAGAAATATTATTGGGATTATTAGTAAAAGAGAAGAAATTCTTAATGAGCTTTCCATATTCTACAATAGAGTCATCAATAATATTCTTCTTTTGATTCTTCCGTTTTGACACTTTCTGATAATATATATAATGGATCTGAATAATATCCTTGAAATTGCTTGTGAAGATATCTTCATTAAAGTATAGGCTAATATTTGAATTTAGACTTTCTAGGAGTTGCAAGCGAAGATTTGCATTTAATTTTTTACTCGATATCTTTTTAAGAAAATATTCAAAATACTTCTCTCTCTCTTTCTTTGAAAGATCATTTATCTCAATAATAGTATTAAGAAGTTCCTTCAGTTCATTATTCGTTAATTTATAAAGGTATTTAATGCGCAGTTCACTCCTGAAATGTGAGTTCCATTCAATCAGCCTGAAAATGGTTTTTACTAAATCTATAAAGAATAGAAATATTGTTGGGATTAATATTAAACCAATAGATCTACAAAAATGTGAAGCAAATAAAATAATGAATAGTATTATTCCGTAAAATAGGAAAAGCATAGTACATAATACTTTTCTGTGGAAGATTATTCCATCAAACTCGTCCTTTGTTTGAGCCTGGACTTCATGTTTTAGCAGAAGTTTCAGCACAGGAACAACAATATTTACCAGAATTACAACAATTACCGCCTTTGTCAATAAATTAAGAGGAATAAATGCAAATATGTAATCTGAGAAATCTGCAATATTTTGAATAATCACCCTCTCTCTCTTCCCTCCACAATCCCAATCTCTTCAGCCGTTAATCCGTACAATTCATAAACCATTGAATCAATTTCACCATCTGTTTTATTTATTTCTTCCTTTATAGAAAGAACCTCTTTTTTTGTTTCTTCAAAATCTTCAATCCAATATTCATCAAACTTTTTTTCGTCTATGCTTCTACTGAATTTAAGTTTAGCAATTTTCTTAATCTCTTTCTTAAAATTCTCGAAAGACAACTCATAAAAATTCTTCAGTTTATTAGAAATTTTCTCTATATTTAGATTTTGTTTGACTCTGTTTAGGAATTTAGTTTTTTTGTCTGAAAATTCTTTGTTTAGTTTCAGCATCAGGTCGGCTTTTTCTATGAGCGGTTTTTGTTGTTCTAAAGAGATGTTTTTTATTGGTATTTTCTTCCAGTCGTCAGGATAACTATCTATCTTTCCTCTACTTTCAAATTTTAGAAAATATGCAATTAATCTGGAGTTAATTATAGCGAGTAGATACCTCAAATCAAATTTTTTTGATGTTTTTTCCAACTTTTCTCGTTCTTTCCCGATGTTAGTAAAATATTTCCTGATGTTTGAATTTCCAACATCCTTTAACTCATCATACGGCACCCCCACGATAATTGTATTATCGCATATATGGGATTCTTTATCAATTGTTGCTATCCTTTTTTGTCTTGATAATAACAACTTCTCATGCGTATAAAGTTCAGGAAAAGTAGGTCTAACTAATCTATTCGGACAACGGTCTGTACCCCACTCAACAAATTTTTCATCTTTAATCGTGTAACGCTCAAGATATTTTCCTTCTGTATAACACCTATTGTTTTTATCTGTTTTAGTATCTGAAATTAAATCTATCTTCCTGAATTTATATTCTTTATCATGTTTGTCGCTATTCAATCGTAATCCATAACTTACATAGCAAATATATCCAAGTTTGACAACATTCTCAAAGTCAAAAGATATTTTTGAGGACTCCAAGATAAAAGCACCACGCCCCTCAATGGATCCCAGATTCTTTACATTTGATATTTCTTTTGAGTGGCGTATTCTTCTACTCTTTGATTTTGTTTTCCTGTTCTTTACAAAAATTATTTTATTCCTTATTCCAACATTTTCAAAAATGTAACTCTCTGGAAAAAAATCTATTTGATATAGTGAAAAATCCTCAAGAATCATTTTTACGAGAGTTGTGGTATAATCTGCTTTACCAATTGTGTCAGGAATAATCATTGAAAAATTACCACTCTCTTTTAGAATGCTCAATCCCAGTTCAACAAACGGGATATACAAGTCCCACATTTTGTAAGGAGTTGTAAACTTTTTCTCAATAAATTGTCTTTCAATAATTTTTTCATTGTCTCTTGCCTTAACATAAGGCGGATTCCCAATCACAACATCAAATTTAAACGGAAATTCATCATCCCAATTAAACGCTTTATCGCCAGCAATTTCAGGATCATCAATCAACGAGTTACCACATTTAATATTATCATCCAAATTACTTAATTTCTTACCCTTATTTGCAGTTTTCAGCCATAGGGACAATTTGGTGATTTCAACGGATTCAGAGTTTATATCCACTCCATAGAGGTTATTCTGAAGAATTGATTTGTCTACTTCGTGAGGATCGAAAAGTTGAGCTACTTTTTCTAGTTGCCTTAATTCATTGTGAACTCGTTTGTGTTCATTCCAAAGGTAGTTAAAAGCAGCAATCAAGAAAGCGCCAGAGCCACATGCAGGATCAAGAACCTTTATCTTGGCAAGATAATTGTTCTTATAGTCCGCCAAAATCCTTTTTTGCTTATTAACTTTGTCTCTAGAATGCTTTTTTTTCACTTCCTCGTATCTGTCTTTCAACCATTTTCCTACTGTATTCTCGACAATATAATTCGTTATATATTCAGGAGTATAGTAAACTCCTTCTTTTTTCCTCTTTGATTTTGATTTTCCAACTTCCTTTCCCTCAAAAGAAGCCTTCATCTCTTCCAAGTCTGATATGGACTGCTCAAAAATATGCCCTAAGATGTTGACGCTCAACTCGGCTTCATCTCCAAAATCATAGTCTCTGCTGATATTCCTGATTTCTTCAAAAATGCTATTGGGAATTTTGAGTTCATTCAGTTCCAAATCCACTTCAAAAAGTCCACCATTATATCCATTTTCAATTACCAGCTCCCCATACTCTCCGCCTTTATTAATTACATTGAATAATTCTTTTACCCGCTCCCAAATAGTTGACAAGAATTTCTTGTAGTACTTATCGTCAAGCTGCTCACAAATAATGTTGTGAAGTATGTTGGTTGGTAGAAGATGGTTTCTGGAATCCTCGCAAAACCAGCAGAATATTATACGATCTAAAAACTTCTGGACAAGTCGGAGAAGTTCATCCTTATTCTTCCTGTTATCCGATTCAACATTGTCGTATTCAGAATTTTTTTCAAGCAGCTTTTGAAAGATTTCTTGCCGTAAGGACTTGTACTTCTTATAAAATTCGTTTTGAATCTGTTTCTCTTCAGTTCCCTGCCTACCCAATATCTCTTCTGTAAATGATTTGCCTGCTACGGAAATGAGATTTTGTTCTGAAAGGATAATCATGAATTTTCTTAATTCATTTTCATCTGATAGTGGGAAATGCTTTCCTTTAAATTCTTCTGGAACTACAAAGAAAAATCTTGCACATCTATTTTTCCCCGACTCCTTGTGATACAATCTGATTTCATTAAAATTGGTTACTATTCCCCAAGATGCTTCATTGTAGGTATTTAGGTAATTCCAACATTGATTAACTGGAGAAAGTCTATCCTTCCTATTAGAGGATTTTTCCAAATCACTTGAATTTGGATCCTTAAACTCGATAAGAACTTGAGCTACTTGGTTTTCTTTGGTAAAATAGCCTAAAGAAGAATCAGCTTGCCCTGAAGTATTATCCTTCTGTCCTGCTCCGGGAATACTGAACTTATGATTTATTGTATATTCATCATATTTTTCACTTTTCCCAGTATAACCCAGAATTTCATTAAATACCAATTTTACAAATTCACTTTCATCAGAAGTCTCTTTATCTACGCCCTTTGTGAAGTTCTCACAATAGTTTTGCCAATTTAGGATTTTATCTCTAATTCTTTGTAAGTACTCATCTGAAAGATTCAACTCTTTTTGAAAATATTTGTTCTTTTTAAAAAAGGAATTTGTAAAGAGATTCTCCATATATTACCTCCTCAACAAGAAGTACCGGACCTTCCATACTTTTTTACAATTTCTAAAACAGCCCTCACATGTGACATTATACCACATAATCCGACTGATGCTAAATTTGGTTTATAGAATAATATAGAGGTTAGAGGTTAGTTGGAAAATGAATAGTGAATAATGAATAGTGACGCTACGCAGTGGACCCAGGGACAAGTGGACCCAGTGGAACATGGGAAGGGTTGATAGGGTGATAAGTTGATAGGGTTGTAGGTGGAGAAAGATGGATCCTTCGCGGAAAAGCTCAGGATGACATAATACAGTGAATAGTGAAAAGTGTAAAGTGGGAGAAGGCAGGGTGAGATAAAACTGGATTCTTCGGTCGCAAGCTCCTTCAGAATGACAGGGAATCCGTATGGAAGATCTCGGGTTCCATTTTCTGATCCTCTCTTTCCGTTCCCCTCTTTCCCTTCCCCATCTTTCCGTTCCCCATCTTTCCGTTCCCCTTCTTTCCCTTCTCCTTCTTACCGATATCCCCGCAACCAGATATGGGGACGGTGGTTGAAAGTGTTGAATGAAAACAGCGTGTTTTCGCAAGTAATTCCCGTATTGTTCGACTTTCTTTCTGCTGTCTGCCTCGAATGTGACATGGGGACGGTCGTTGAATAAGGTTGTTCGCAAGTTCGCAGGTTCCAAATTCGAAGGTTACGCTTCGCAGAGCACAAGTGACAAGTGCACAAGGCACAAGTGCAGAGGGGACTGGATTCGCAGAGTCCTTATTCCAGTCCTTCTGGAATTTTCTTTTCTCCTCTTTCTCGTATCTCCTCTCTCTCCAATCTCCTCTTCCCCTCTCCCCTCACCTGATATTTATTCAGCAGATATGGGGACGGTGGTTGGCATAGTTGGCATAATTCACCTCGAATTATCTCTATAAGTAAAGATTTATACGACGGCTACTGCAATTCTCTCACTTGAAAATATTTCATAATAATGGGGCCAGAAGTGAGTGGTAAGTGACCCAGTAGCCCAGTGTCCCAGTAGAACAAAAGATAGTGAACAGTGTAAAGTGGCAAAAAACAGGGTGAGATAAAACTGGATTCTTCGGTCGCAAGCTCCTTCAGAATGACAGGGAATCCGTATGGAAGATCTCGGGTTCCATTTTCTGATCCTCTCTTTCCGTTCCCCTCTTTCCCTTCCCCATCTTTCCGTTCCCCTTCTTTCCCTTCTCCTTCTTACCGATATCCCCGCAACCAGATATGGGGACCAGATATGGGGACGGTGGTTGGCATAGTTGGCATAATTTGTCTCTTAATTCCCCTGTAAGTAATGTTATATTAGACTGCAACTGCGATTCGCTCACTTGAAAATATTTCATAATAATGGGGCCAGAAGTGAGTGGTAAGTAACCCAGTAGCCCAGTGTCCCAGTAGAACATGGAAATGGGTGATAGGGTGATAAGTTGATAGGATTGTAGGCATAAGCATAATGAACAATTGGAGATGGGTAATGAAAGAGGGAAACGATGGATGTTTCGCGTTGCTCAACATGACGGAAGAGATGGAGCTTTCGTTACACTCAGGATGACAAAAGATAGTGAACAATTGGGAAATGAACAATGAATAGTAAGTGGCCCAGTGGACCCAGTGTCCCAAGGACAAGTGCAGAAGAAAGTACGAAGTGCAGAGGGAGAATTCTGGATTATCGGGTCAAGCCCGACAATGACGAGATAATAGGAAAGATGGATCTTTCGTTACACTCAAGATGACAAAAGATAATGAGCAATTGGGAAATAGACAATGAACAATTTCAGAGGAGAATAAATACAATTGTGAAAAGAATAAGAAATAATTGGAGAAGGTATTAAAAGAAATTATCAGCTATTCTTGCATATCCTGAATTTTTTCTTCCACGAATGGAGTGACATCCTCAACGACTAAGCGCTTTAGCTCTTTCGTCAGTGTCTTGAGAGCTTCTTTGGTCTCGCTGCTCATCTCAGAGAGTTTGTCATCCAGCTCCGAATCCATGATGTAGAATTTTGTAGGAAAAAGCGGGATGGAAATGGTCTTGACACGGCCCTTGAATTTTGCCTTCTTGCCTTCAACCAATAATGTATCGGTCTCACCAATATAGATGATATTATTTTTGCCGGCTTCGAGCTTGACAAATGTGTAGGCACCTATTTTTGATACTTCATTCACCTGCGCCGAGACGGTAATATCCTGATCCTTGAATTTCGCCGGATCATCCTTGATATCCATTATGTCAACTGTACATCCCGCGAGCAATAAAATGACTGATAGAATTAGAATGATTTTTCCTTTCATGTAAGCTCCTTTGGTGCTTTATTATATTGTATTATTTGTGCTTTTTCAATAAAGCACCAGTGAACCAGTAGCCCATGGACCCAGTGGCCCAGGTTCGAACTCCGGGATAAATCTCCATATGGGAATTCTCCTTTCCGATCTCATCTCTTTCCCCTCTCATTCCTTTCCGTATTTTTTTCTCCATTTTCTCTCTTCTTTCCCTCTCCTCCCCTCCCTATCCTCTGCCCTGTTGGGGAATCGAATATAGGGACGGTGGTTGACATTGTTGACATCAAAACGGTGCGGGGCAGACCGCTTGATGAGTTGATGGGTGATGGGATGTTAAAAGCACCGGAGCACCGGAGCACAGGTTACGCTTCGCAGTGGACCCAGGGACAAGTGCACCAGGAAGTACGATGTGCAAGGTTGATAGAGAAATTGTTCATTTTTATGGCTTTTTCGATGGGTGCGCTTGACTTTGATGCCATAATATGTTATAAATAACACGAAAAGGTATTATAATGAAGTATTTAATATTTAAGAACAAGTTTAAGGAATTTCCAGTTATCAATCTCAAAGAGGTGTATAAGATCGATCCGGCATTTGACCGAAGGCGGCTTTTCGAATGGCAGAAGTACGGTTATTTAAACAAAATCCGCAACGGTTATTATATGTTTTCGGATACTGAAATTGACGAGAATATGCTTTTTATTATTGCCAACAACATATACAGGCACTCTTATGTCTCTCTTGAAAGCGCATTAGGCCATTATAATCTAATACCTGAACAGATCTTCGCAACAACCTCTGTCAGTACAAAAAAGAGAGCAGTATTTGAAACATGTGAGGGCGTTTTTCGATACCACATGATCAAGGAGGCCTTATTCTGGGGATACCGGATCGAGAGAAAAGGTAAGTATCGCTGGAAGATCGCCACACCGGAAAAGGCCGTAATTGACTATCTTTATTTGAAGCCCGGTATAAAAAGCAGAGAAGATGTGGCGGGGATAAGGATCAATTCAGATGTTTTTCACGATATTATAGAACTTGATGCCTTAAAGAAATATTCGGCTCTGGCAGGTAATCATAGGGTGAAGAGATGTTTGCGGCACTTGTTAAAGGAGGTTGAAAATGCTCAGTATTGATGAAATGCTTAAGTTCTACCCGGAGCCAATGCACAAATATAAAAGACAGATCCTCAGAGAATATCTTCAGTACAAGATATTGGAAATTATTTTCAGCAGTAAGTTTTCAGACCGCATAGTATTCATCGGAGGAACTGCGATCAGAATAGTTCACGGTTCACAAAGGTTCTCTGAAGATATTGATCTGGACAGCAGATATCTCGCACTGAGTAATTTCACTGAGCTTTCCGAAATCGTTGCGGCCGAACTGGAGCTTGAAGGGTACAGGGTTGAGACCAAAGTCGTTTCAAAAAATGCCTTCCGCTGCTATATTCGGTTTCCCGGACTTCTTTTTGATCACGATCTTTCGGGGTATGAAAATGAGAAGATCCTTATTCAGCTTGATGCGGAAAAACAGCCTTATCAATACAACGGCAGTGAATTTCTCCTGAACAGGTTCTCGATATTGACAAGAATATTAGTGGTTCCCAAAGATATTCTTTTAGCTCAGAAGATATCCACATTTCTTAATCGTAAACGGACGAAAGCAAGAGATATCTATGACATTATTTTTATGTATTCATTCACTAAGCCCGAATTGAATTATCTCACAATTACAAACGGTATTGAGAGCGTTGCTTCCTTAAAATCAGTTTTGCTCGATAAATGCGAGGAATTGGACATAAAGAAATTGAAGCAGGAGATCGAGGTATTCTTAATAAACCCTGAAGAAGCAAAAAGGATTGAAATGTTTCCTGATTTTATCAAATCAATTGAATAAATAATTAGGGACGGTGCTTCTGTTTTTCTGTTTTTTCTTCCGTATATACCATGAAAAACAGCTAAGTGCATCATGTCCCTTCTAATTTACTTCTCGTGATTTCTGCGTATATATAATCAGATATCTAGAATAACCAATTTTAAAAACAGAAAAACAGAAGCACCGTCCCTATTTTCCAGCTTCAAACAGCGCGCGCGCTGTCTTGGGACCAAGGAGGCCGTCGATCGCGCCATTGTAATGGCCGGAGGCCTTTAATTCCCGCTGCAGTTCCATGATCTGTTCTTTTGTCAGCGCGAGGATCTTCTCTATCCACTTGAGATCGATCTCCTGGCCGATGATGCAGACAGGAGTGCCGGCGCGCACAGGCACGGTATCCATCAGTTCGTCAATATCCTTGTTTCGCATTGCGATACAGCCGAAAGTCCAATTAGAGCCGATACCCAGGCCGTGTATCTGTATCTCACCGCCGATATGCGGCAGCGTTGGATCCGCCGCTTTACGGGAAGAGTATCTGCCACGGTCCCAGATATTGGGATAGTTCAGATCGAATGCGCGGTAATATGTAGCTCTCGGCTGAACATTGTATATCCGGTATATGCCCTCCGGTGTGGTCGAGTTGTCCTGATGCAGCTTTCTCTTTACCGGATCTCTGCCCAATGCTATGGGATAGACCTTTTTCACTTCAGCACCGTCTTTCAATATCAGAAGATAATGCGTCTTGTCCACAAGTATGCAAGGATTTCTTAAAGGCGTAACAAAGGCCTTGTCATCGGTGGCGACTTTAAGAACATTTGAAAACCCCATATATCCCCTGCTGCCCTTGATAGCAGCAATGTAATAATACTGCACCTTATGAGCGGTTTTGTTATCGTTTAATATAAAGGATGCTGTATTTCCCGATGATATTTTGACAATGGGATAGCTCGCCACATCTTCTATGCTGATCTCATTCAGATCTGAAGTGGAACGAAAGATATCAATGCGGCTGGCCTTTGGATTTTTCAAGACCTTCACTTCGATCGTGATAGTTTTTCCCGATCTCGCGGAGAGCTTCAGCACGATCGCGTCTTCCGCAAAGGTCATGGTGCATAGAGCCAAAATAAGTAATATTAAAAAAAATCTTTTCATCGATTGCTTCGCTCCTCTCTTGTGCCTTTATTATATTCTATTACTTGTGCTTTTTCAATAATGTAAAGCACAAAGCGCACAAGTGACAAGTGCACACGAGCACAAGTGCAAAATATAATTGACAATGGACAATTGACAGTTGACAATTATTAGTAAACGGTACAGTGGAACAAGGGGGAAAGAGACAAGGCCAAGGCGGGCTATCTGATGATCACGAACTTCCCGGTTTCTTTCTCATCTTTATCATTTGAAATGTGATAAATATATAAACCGGAAACAATGTCTTTTCCAGCATCGTTTTTCAGATCCCACTTATATTCCAAGCTATCCGCTTCCGCTTCAAACACAAGGTTACCTGTAATGGAAAATACTTCTATTTTCGAATTTTCCGTTAGATTTACAAATGTAACTACCTTGTTATCCGAATCCAATTTGCACGGGTTAGGATAAACGACAATATTTTCCAGATCGGCAGCAAATGCCTTTGTCCCGGCAAAATCCGCATCTACGATAACTGCACTTAAATCAGTATATTTCCTATTTGTCGGAGTAAATTTTTCATACTTGGCCTTCATTGGAGTAATAGTATATGTTGCACCCGCATTCAAATTAGCAAATAAATAATCACCGTTAACATCAGTAAGAGTACTCGCAGTGGAATCACCCGTGAGATCAACCGTAACATTCGGTAATGGCTCAGCTCCATCTGTAATAGTTCCTCCAATTGACACGACAAGAGTTCCGACAAAATGAGCATTATTAATATCATTGCTCAAGTTCAGGTAAGTTCGATCGACCGGAGCAAAGGTATAGTGTTCTTTTGTGGGCGTAATGAGATAGTTATCACTATCTATAAGTGAGCTAAAAGAATAGTCACCTGAGACATTAGTTGTAGTGGAATTATGAATTGACCCGTCTCTAACGATCTCAACATTGACATCCGCAATGGGATTTGTCCCATCAGTAATGGTTCCACTAATCGTCCATGTTGTCGGGAGACGAGTGGAATCAGCATAAACATTAATTGTAGTGATATACAATAGGACAATTAGCACATTCAACAGTTTTCCAAGTGTTTCTCTCATTTCGAACTCCTTTGATTTGATTATATCTTTTTATACGCAGCATTCCAAATAGCTGCTGAGGAGTGAAGGCACAAATGGACAATTACAAATGGAGGTTAGAGGATAGAGGTTGGAGGTTAGTTAAGAAGTAGAGATTCAAAAAAGAGGAGATGGATCCTTCACCCGTAAAGGGTTCAGGATGACAGAATAGAATTGACAATGGACAGTTGAAAAGTGAACAATTAGGAGAGAAAAAGGGAGTGAGATTCAAAGAGGTGTGGAGAATGAAACTAAAAGAAGGTAATTCAAAGGTTGAAATGTAGAGAGGGATGGATTCCCGATCAAGTCGGGAATGACAGAGGAGATGGATCCTTCGCGGAAAAAAGCTCAGGATGACACCAAAAGATGTGTGGATATTGTTTTCGTTTGATTCTATACCCATTCTCCCTCCACCCACCCAGGTGATCTGATTCATAAATAAGATGACAATGGAATGTTTAGATTTGAGTCAATTCCAACGATAAATACAGTTTGAAGTGTAAAGTGGGAACCAGGCTGAATAAAACTGGATCCCACGGTCGCAAGCTCCCTCTGGATGACATTCTCCTCTTCTTCATTTCCCCACCTTTGCACTTGCCGCTTGTGCGCTTGTGCACTGCGTAGCATGTTCCACTGGGTCCACTGCGAAGCGTAACATTTGAACAATCTGCTCATCTTCTCCTTTTTAATGCGATATGTTGAACGCATTAAATAGGAGAGCGATAAAGAGCGTGGCGGGTATCATCAGCAAAGCGGCCATCAGTATGCGGATACCGACTCTTGAGGTTCTGTCCAGAGGCGGATCCTCGTCTCCTCCGGTGAGAAGCGAATAGTATTTGATCAGAAAGTCAGCGCCTCCGGTGAAAAAGACCCAGATGAAACAGTAGATCAAAGAGGCGTAGATGATCGCGTAAGTGACGATGACCCAGGGATTCCACAAAAACGGCCTGATAAAGTCAAGACTGCTCGCACCGCTGAATATTCCCGCGATGAGCATTATAACCCAGGGCAGTGATTGAATTATAGTGCCCCTGAGAACTACCTTGTGGAAGTGCTTCTCTTCATCCGTGGTATCGAATTTCCGTTTTCTGGCACGGTGAGAGATCAATAGAAATCCCGCGATATGCCCAATGATCGGCAGCATCCACCAAAATCGGCGCCAGAACCGTATCCACCACCAGACATTCATCTTCGAAGCCTCGCGTATAGGCGCTTTGTGATATTGCGCACGGCAAGAACAGTACCTACTATCATCGCAATGAGCATGATAATGTATTTTGCGGGTGTAAGGAAGGCGGCAAAATACTCTACTGTTTTCGACCCGGTCTCATAGCTCAATACGAGCGTGTAGAAGCAGATATTCTCCGAGATATCCAATATTCCGGGTATCAATCCGAGCCAAGGGATCAGGCGGTTACTGAGTTTGAGGCCCATGAGCAGATATGAGAGCAGTCCGGCGAAAAACAGGCCATATGCGATCGGGAAGAACATATCCACGACCATGAGCTTGGTATAAACTTTTCTACCGTCCGGGCCGAAATCACGGATACTCTGCAGGGTCTCACCGGGTTTCTGGATCATATCAAAGTCCGGCAGCGGCTTATCTCTAAGCGCGATACGCTCCGATGGAAAGAGTACATTATTTAAGAGTATTGAAAGGATGAGCATTGCGAAAAAAAGGGTTATCACCACAGGCACTCTGCCTAAAAAGGTGAAAAATCTGCTATTTCCTGCTCTCTCTGTATCCATATTGTATTTTACACGATTTCAGTAAATATTCAAAAACTTCAGATGAGGTTTTCTTTTCCCTTCATAAAGAGTGGATTATCGGGTCCCCGATGTAATCGAGGTTTCTGAAGTGTCAAGTGGGAACTAGACGGGATGAAATATAACTGGATGCCACGCTTTCGCTCTGCATGACACGATCGTTCACGAGTGAACGAGGTACGAGGTTGGAGGCTGGAGGTTAGAGGTTGGTGCAGAGGGGAATAAGAGAAATTGACAATGGACAATTGACAGTTGACGATTAGGGAATAGAAAACAGAAGGGATGGATTCCCGATCAGGTCGGGAATGACGGACCTTGAACTTTTGAACAATCCTTTCTAAATTATAAACCGGAGATGAAGGCTACTTTTTTAAATATATTCCCGGCAGGGGTTTCGATGGCGAATATATACAATCCCGATTTCACGGTAAAGCGGCCGCTTTTTGCCTCCCATACCCATATCGGCACATCGGGCTGGGCTGACTCCACGAGCTCACCGTAAATGGTGTAGATTGAGACCTTTGAATTCTCAGGAAGATTTGCAACGGTTACCGGGCCATGCGCCGGATTGGGATACACCACGATCAGCTCATCCAAATCATCAGGATCTACAGGATCGGGCTCATCGGAGATATATGGCGTTGCATGCCTCTCTACGGTATTGGTCTCTTCAAAGCCTTCATTGTCCTCAGCGCGTACAATATAATAATAGGTAATGCCGTCCACAAGTCCTGAATCTAAGAATGATGTAGAAGTGGTCGTATTAGTAGGCGAAGAAAGGTTCTGTCCGCCGGAGAATGCGGCTCTGTAAATATTGTATGTAATGGGAGGAGAATCATCGGATGCGGCAGACCATGAAAGCTGAACCGCACCTGTGTCTCCGGTAGCAGTAGCAGATACGATCCCCGAAAAAACCGGAGGTTCATCGTCGGTATAAGACGAACAGGAGCCGCCCCAGATCTCACAAACCCACTCGGGATGGTCGATGAAGGGATTCCTATTGCCTTGAAGGTCATTATAGATCTTGTCATTTGCCCACATCTCATGGGGACTGGGCGGGTCAAGATTGTTCCACTCGATGAGAACGGATAATTTCGCCATCTGATAATTGCCGGAACTTCCTGATTCCGCTAATTTAAGATCAAGCTCGCCGCCAACATCACCATTGTAACGGACATCCATATAGAAAAGCGCTCTGGCGATGTCACCCTTCACTTCATCACGGGGCTCACACCAGCCGGTTGTAATAGTAGTTTGAGATGTTCCTACCCAATCATCTTCATATAATTGATCATTGTAATTCTGATATGTTGTTCCCCCGCCAACCCAGCCGAAAGGATAATTGGACCGGGAGCTGTTTATCTGCATCCGCGACGGCATCAGGTGATGCATATCCGCTCCCATTGTAGTACTATCATCACAACCGTAGGATTGCGGCCAGAGATGTTCGCAGTTAATATCATCATTGCTTGGATATCCTGTTTTATCTGCCTTTTCTCCGGAATAAATACAGTAAGTATAATTTGACCTCACATGAATTATTTGGAAGATCTGTACCTTAGCGTCGTTATAGCTGAAAACCGTATGGCCGTCAATGATATTATGAAGCGCGCTCTTCAATGATGTTCCAGTCAAACCCTCAGCAGTATCGTAATAATCCGAAGGAGCATCTGAAAATACACTCACTGAAAGCAGAAGTAGAATAAGTAATGCGGTTATCTTTATCTTAATCATAGAAGTTCCAAGGTGAGATTATACGCTTTTCTCAGAAATAAGCAAGCTACGCAGTGCACAAGCGCACAAGAAGCTACGCAGAGCACAAGAGCACAGGTGACAAGTGCACAAGTTTATAGGGTGATAAGGTGATAGGGTTGGAGGCATAAGCATAGTGAAAAGTGAATAAGGAAGAATTAGGTGAGAAAAAGGGAGTGTGATTCAAAGAAGTGTGGAGAATGAAACAAAAAGAAGGTAATTCGAAGCCTGAAATGTTAGTAGGGATGGATCCTTCGCGGAAAAGCTCAGGATGACACCAAAGAAGGGCAGGTCCCCGATGTAATCGGGGTTTCCAAGGTCACAAGCCCTATCCCTACGATTATTCCCCCATTATTCACTATTTCTCTTATTCTCCTCTGCACCAACCTTTAACTTTTGAACACTTCTCAGTAATTGTTCACTGTTCAGTGTTCACTATTTCTTTTCCCATCCCAATGAAAATTCCAGCATGCCAAAGAAAACACTTGGAGTAGTACTCGTCTCATACTGATTCGGAGTAGTGAGATAATACCAATTGTCCCAAACCAGAAAGCAATAGCCCGCCATTATTCCGACATTGATATAAAAGCCCGATGCATAGCGCCAGCGATATCCGTATTGCAGAGCAATGACCAGATTGCCATGATTGCCTTTCCATTCCCAGCTGGTATCGAAGTCACCTGAAGTCCACCCGAGTCCGAAGTCGGCGAAAAATCCCATGAACATTCTGTTATTGGAAAGTGTATTTGGAAACAAGTATTTCATCTGAAAGCCCAATGCGAAAGACCAGGGAGCGGCAAAATCCTCAAACGCCTGACTCGCGATCAATTGGTATAAAAACCCAATACCTTGAAGGCGAAGATGCCCGCCAACCATGATATCATCAGCTATTTTAAGATCATAGGAAAATGTCGGACCGAATTGCAGCAGGCCCAATAAATTGATCTCGAACGCCGTTTGCCCGATGGGAGTTTTCGCAACATTCGGGGTGATCGATGCAGTGTCCCCTTTTAACTGCATAATATCGCTGCGATAGACCGTTACTATGCGTCCGTCCTTTTTCATCACAGTGAGCTTCAATGGATCAAAACCCATTAATTCCCCTACAACCTCACTGCCGTCCACTTTTTCAACAACTACATAGCGGCCTTTCATTACCTCAAGAACAGAATTGTCCACATCAGCAGTAGCAGAAGAAAAGACCAAGACAAGTAAAATTAGAATCAGATACTTTTTCATAATACCCCCTGTATTATTTCTTTACGTAAATATCGTCGATTATTCCGCAGATAGTGATATCGGCGGGAGGTTTATGCCCTGTCAGCATATCCACTCCCTCTTTGCCTTTTACAAGCAGAACGGTCTCACCCGCGCCGGCACCCATTTTATCCACGGCAATACTGTATTTTCCTGTTTCCTTTCCATCGGGATCCAGGAATTTTATGATTATCAGTTTTTTACCGATCAGGCCCGGCTCACCCTTTGAAACGGTGACGGATCCTACGGCTTTTCCTACATGCATCTTTTCATATCCTTAACGCTGCACAAGACGGACATTAAGGTCAAAGGACAATTCCTTCGCCATATCCGTTACGATAGCGCCTTTCTCATAGTATATCACAGAAATCTTTTCTTTGGAGGCGATGCGGACATCATCCCCTGTTATCAGCTTTTTCGGAGGGGCGGTGTATTTTTCGATATCCTTCTGATTCGCGTCTTCAAGTTTCTTTATCTTATTCAATCTGCGCTCATGCCTTCCGCCGCCGAAGGGCTGGTTGAGGAAGGTCTCAGCGATCTGCAGCGCCAGTGCGAATGCGGTTTGAGCAGCTCCCAGAACCAGGATATTAGCGTCGTTATGTTCTCTGGCGGATGATGCCATAAATAAATTATTGCACACTGCCGCCCGTATCCCCTTGATCTTATTGGCAGAGATCGCAGAGCCGTTCCCGGCCCCGTCGATGAGTATGCCCATCGGATAATTACCCTTCGCCACTTCAAAGGCAACGATCGCCGCGATATCAGGGTAATCCACGCTGTCAGGTGTGTAAGTACCCATGTCCGCAACTTCAAAGCCCTTTTTTGTCAGGGCAGCCATCAGCTCCCTTTTCAATTCAAATCCGCCGTGATCGGCTCCTATTGCTACTCTCATAAATTTATCCTCATAATAATGACCGCTTCACTTCATCACTCGGAGAAGGAATGATCTTGAACTGAACAAGGTTTGTGATATCTTTCAGAAATTCCACCGCTGCCATGACCGAACTTTTCACGGCACCGATATCTCCGGTAACAATAAAATAACCCTTGCCTCCAAGCGCCTTGCCGAGACGCATATCCACTAATTTAACTTTTGACTGTTTACATGCGATATCCGCGGCTTCCACGCATTTTATCACAGAGAAGCTCTCCACAATACCGATCGCGTCAATATCCTCAAAGGCCGTATTCGGTATTCCCAATGCGGCATTCAAAACAAGCGGATTTACATTCGGTATCACCGTCTGCTCCAGAACAAAGTCCTTGCCCGCTTTATATCCGTTCTTTACAGCTTCTTGTACTGCTTGCGTGTCACCCGATACTATGACAATATGTTTACCGGGACAGGTGGGGTAATTGTCCAATAACTTCACCGCGCCGCCCTTTACCATCTCATCGGCAAAAGCAATGCCATGGGCGATCGAATTGAACTCCACCAGAGCGATGGCCTGCATATCCTTCATCATTACCTCGTTATCTCAATATAATTATCGCCTACCGCAGAAACCGTCCCTTCGATGGAAGCGTGATAATTCACTCCCATACCGGAGATCTCCGAGATGGCGATGTTGTCGTTCTTCTTAACTTTGTCACCCTTGAGAACACTTATCTTAGAGGGCGATCCGATATGCTGATCAACAAATATCCGCACA
Organism: bacterium; assembly: GCA_023133295.1. GTDB lineage: Bacteria > AUK180 > AUK180 > AUK180 > AUK180 > JAGLWT01. Next base: position 51,190 of record JAGLWT010000147.1, read on the forward strand.
CGGCGGGGATTGATATCAAGTTTCTCAAATGCGGGATGCACATTGAATTTTGATATATCCAGATGTTCCATCAGCCGGTCGGTGCTGATCTCTCTTAATTCATGAAAACCGCATATCTCCTGCGGGACCTCATGATAATTCTCATTCTTGGTCCCTTTCTCCGTCATATCCTTTTTAAAATACTCCGCGACCAGCCGTGGTGAGATATCCATCGGACATGCTATCAACTCACAAACGCCGCATTCACTGCACAGATATGACATCTCCGAAGGGATCAACTCCCCAAACGCGAGATTTCTCATCCATTTGTGCGGCTCGATCCGATGCCCGTTCAAATAACGGGGACAAAAATCGGTGCATCTTCGGCATTGAATACAGGCGGACCGTGAGATCCTGATAATGGCATTCAAATCCCTGCTGCGCTGCCTTATCACCTTTTCCCTGTCACTGAAGACCAATATACCGGAAGTGGTCTTTTTTACATAGCTGTCCTTTGAAATAAACTTTCCCATCATCGGGCCACCGTCCATGATCTTTGCCAGCTCAAGCGGGATTCTCGGCTCCGCGATATCAAGAAGCAATGAAACGGGTGTTCCGACAGGGACCTCGGCGACAAATGGGAAAGCGACATCACCGGAAACAGTAACAAATCTTGATACTACGGGCTCGCCTTTATTGAGCAGACGCCCCAGCCGATACATCGTCTCGACATTCTGTACCACTATTCCCACATCAAGAGGAAGTCCGCCTTCCGGAATGATCTTTCCTGTAACCTCTCTGACGAGTATATGCTCATCCCCTATCGGGTACATATTCTTCAGAGGTGATATTTTTATCTCTTTCGGCAGACCTGTTGCAACCTTCTTTATCAGGTCTTTGTATTTCTGTTTTATGCCGATGAGCCCTTCGGATGCTCCCGTCAGCTCCATCGCCTTTTTAACACCGGCGATCAGGTCCTCAATACCGATATCCAGAATGGTTTTGTCGGTCTCCAGAAGCGGTTCGCATTCAGCGCCGTTTATGATGAGGGTCTGTACCTTGGAAGTTAATTTGATATAAGTGGGAAAACCAGCGCCGCCGGCGCCGATGAGGCCCGATTCCCTTATCTTTTTCAGGCCGATTTTTTCTGTCATACTATCCTGAATCTATCCACCATAGCGCATCTTCTGATCCTTGTAAATGTAATGGCCGTCGTGATCCCTTCGCCTGTCGGAGTGGCAATGGTCATTGTAGTAGGCCCCTCGCCCAGATAGCCGAGGCCCTGAAGGGACATTCCGTTCTTTACGAAGATGGAAGCATTGCACGCCTTCGCCATATCGGATAATCTGTCTATATTTGTAGAATGCATGGTAAATGTATGTCTGTATCCATGCTCGGTCTTCAATGCGTGTTCCTTGGCTTCTTTCCAGTCCTTGACACGAACGATGGGAAGAACAGGCAGAAGCTGCTCGACCTGGACCATAGGGTGGTCCCAGGGAACATCCATGATCGCGATGCGAGTTGTGGCGGGAACTTCTATACCGGCATCCTTGAGGATCACAGCGGCATCTTTGCCCACATACTTCTTGTTGATTACGGGAACCCTGTAACCCGCGCCTTCGTCCTTTGCGATAAGCATGCTCGTGACCTTCTCTATGTCATCGCCTTTCAATTCATAGGCGCCGTTTTTACACATATTGCTGATCAGGGAATCGGCAATGGAATCCACCGCAAATACCTCTTTCTCCAGAACACAGATGACATTATTGTCAAATGAAGAAGATGTAACGATATCAAGGGCGGCCTTGGGGATATCAGCCGTTTCATCAACGATGCACGGAGGATTTCCGGGACCGCCGACGATGGCCTTTTTACCTGAATTCATTACCAGATTGACCATGAATTCTCCGCCGGTCGCCAGGATCAGGGCTATTTTCTCATTCTTAAGAAGTATTTCACTGGTATCCTGAGTCGGCTCATTTATCGAAGTCAGCAGGTTTTCAGGACCACCTGCTTCTTTTATTGCATCATTCATCAATTGAAGCGCTTTGAGCGATACACCTTTTGCCGCGGGATGTGGATTGAAAACTATTGAATTACCGCCGGCAATGGCTGAGATCGCATTATTGATAATAGTGGACGGGGGATTTGTGGAAGGGGTCAGAGAGCCGATAACGCCATATGGCGCGCGCTCTTCAAGGACCATCCCATGATCACCAGTATAAACTCTCGGCTTGACATCTTCAACGCCGGGGGTCTTCTCCGCGACCAGTTTGACCTTACCGGCCTTGTCGGGATTCTTGCCCATGCCCGTTTCAGACACGGCCATCTCGCCGAGCATATCGGCATGCTTCAACGCCATTGCTTTCATTGCGGCAATAAGCGCGGCACGCTTTTCAAGGCTGAGAGCCATTAACTCCACTTGGGCGGTATGAGCGGCATCGATCGCATGATCGATCGAGTCGAATACACCGTTCTTGCCCTTGGGAGCTGCGGTTTTATCATTCGATTCAATAGTTGTCTGGAATTCACCGACAACTTTCTTTATTAATTCATCAATGCGTTTTTCATCCATTCAGTGATCCTCTGCTATTATTTGTCCAACTGGATAGAGTCAACTATCCCTACTATCGCAGCATCCACCGGATTATTGGATTGGTCAGTAACTAAACGGGCAGATGAACCTTGGACGATCAAGACCGTCTCTTTGTATCCGGCGCCTACGGCATCGATACACACCATAGGAACTCCGGAAGGTTTGTAATTAAGATCAAGCGGTTGCACCACGATCAATTTAGCGGCCATCAATTTGGCCTCTTTTCTTGTGGCGACAACTCTCCCGATCACTTTTCCTATCAACATGTCATCACCTCGATCTCAGATCTTGGGGAGAATCTCTCCCCTTTTAACTACTTTACAGCGCTTTTGGGAATCTTAATTGGGAAAATAGACTCAAGATTATTATGTGGTCTGGGTATTACATGAACACTGACCAATTCCCCAACTTTCTGTGCTGCTGCCGCACCTGCATCCGTGGCCGCTTTACATGCCGCAACATCACCTCTGATAAGGGCTGTGACATAACCGCCGCCGGTTTTTTCGTATCCTACCACTGTAACCTTTGCAGCTTTGACCATTGCGTCCGCCGCTTCTATACATGCAGTAAGGCTTTTGGTTTCAATCATTCCTAATGCTTCCATGAAAACCTCCAATTATTTATCATTTATTATCCGGGTTAAAGTCCCGTTCTTTATATCGTAAGCATTCGCTTCATCTGTATCAATATGTATCACATCGTTGTACTTATCCGAGATCCTGACAACGATACCGCTCATGACCCCGCTGCGTTTGGAATCGATCTTTATAGAGATCTCATCGGCATCCTTCAGCCCAAGGCGGTCTGCGGTCTCGGGAGTGCAGTGCATATGCCTCTTGGCAACGATCACTCCCTTCTCAAGTATGACCTGGCCGTTAGGCCCCCAAATAACACAACCGGGTGAAGCTTCAATATCTCCGGACATCCTGATCTCGGGTTTTATCCCAAGAGAATATGTATCTGTTATTGAGATCTCGATCTGGGTTTCCGGCCTTACCGGGCCAAGTATGCGGACCTTTGAAATAGCGCCGCGGGAACCGGCGACCCTTATGGTCTCACCCGTAGCGAACTGATCGGGTTGTGAAAGGTCTTTGAAATGAGTGAGCTCGAACTCTTCTCCGAAAAGTATCTTTAAATGTTCCTGTGAGATATGAAGATGGCGGGCGGATACTTCGATCTTTACCATCTCTTCCTGAGCGGAAGGATCGTTCATATCCGAATTGACCTTCTCTATAAGGTCATTGATGCGTTTCTTATCAATAGTCATACAATAGATTCTATCCTTTTTATGGGAATTTTTCAAGGTTTTCTTTTTATACTGTTTTGTATATTTAGTGTTCTGTTTCATAAATGGAGGATAGAGGATTTGCTTCACAGCGCACCAGGAAGAAGATCGTTCACAAGTTCGCAGGTTCCATGTTCCAAGTTGAGAAGAGAAAAACTAGAATTACATTAAAAGATGTGTGGAGAATGTTTCCGTGTGCTTCTAACGGGGCAAAGAGTTTACACGCTTCGCTTCCTGTCAACTCTTTGCTTGGAACTTTTACATCGGGACAGACTTTCGTTCGGCACCGAACGAAGTGTGAGGTGTGATGTGTCGCGTGTGAAGTGGAGATAGGAAAAGGGATGGATGTTTCGCGTTGCTTAACATGACAGAGGACAGGTCAAGCCCTGTCCCTACAAATGTACTGCAATTTCCATTACCCACTGGTGCACTGCGAAGCTTGTCCCATATCTTAATTCGTTCCGGCGTTCTATTGTTTCAACGGGTGATTTTAATAAAATAAACGAAATATTGATTTTCCGGCTACGGGTGTGTTTCTTTTTCCACTTCGTACATCGCACCTCGTACCTCGTACTGTTTTTATCACCTCACACCTCACACTTCTTAATGCCTCACACTTCGTACATCCATACTCGTGGTTGAAATATACAGCATATCTTGTGTTCAATAATTTCATAAAATGATGTAAATGTGTATCATTTCTTCTAACCAATAGGTGAAAGTGATTTCTCATCAGACAGAAGGCAAATAATTCAATATCCATCTGTGACCTGATTTATAAATAGAGGATAGAGGCTAGAGGTTCGAGGTTAGTGCAGAAAATCAAAATCAGATACTTCTTTCTTTCATCCTTCATTTCTCCACTTGTGCCTTGTCACTTGTGCACTTGTGACACTATCAGCCATTGTCACTATAACACTTTAGACTTATTTTGCAACCCTTAGTGTACAATTTCAAACACCGTCCCTAATCTCGAAGCATAAAATAATCTCTGGTACGGTTTTTGCTTTTGAAAGGGAAATCGGTTATACTATATCGGTTCGGAGGTACTATGAAACGGAACCTGAGCATATTAATTATTTTATTTGTGGCTGTAATTGCTTTTCCTATCTCGGAATTTGAGAAATACATCTCAAATGCGAAGATCTACTATGAAAACGGCGAATTCGACAAGGTTATATCAGAATTGAAGGAAGCTGTACAGATCGCCGAGAAAGACAATCAAAAGGGAATGGTAGAAGCATTGCAGTATCTTGCCTTTTCATATGTTGCATATGATGATTATGAAAAAGCCGAAATGCTTTTCAAGGATATCTTCAAGATCGAGCCCGAATTTCCCTTGGACCGCGACACTACTTCCCCCAAGATCTTGGGTGTTTATGATAAAGCGAAGATCGGTTTTCTTCAGATGAAGGCAGATGAAGCGAAGGCAATGAAGGACGCTGCGGTGAAAAAAGTGGAAGATGATGCGCGAATACAGAAGGAAAAGGAAGAAAAAGAAGCGCAGGAATTGGCAGAAAAAGCCAGGATAGCAAAGAAAAAAGAAAAAGAAAAAGAAAGGCAGAAAGCAAAACTTCAAAAAGGCAGTCCATATCAGATGGGTTATCAGAAAAAGGAAGAGACCCCTGAGCAGAAAAAGGCGAAACTACTGAAGGAGCAGAAAGAAAAGGAAGAGAAGGAAGCTAAGAAATTGGCTAAAGAGAAGAAGATCCGTGAAGCGAAGGAAAGAGCGAAATTAAATCCGGATGAAGCCAATCCGTATAATATGGGTTATCAGAAAAAGGAAGAGACCGAAGAAGAAAAGAAGGAAAGGCTGGCAAAGGAAGCATTGAAAAAGGAAAAAGCCGAAAAAAAGGCATTGAAAAAAGCTAAAGCCGGAAAACCTAATTGGGATAGTTTCGGAATGGATGATAGCAATCTGACCGAAGAGGAAAAGAAACTTAAGGAAGAAGAAGAAAAACAGGCTAAAGCAGAAAAAGAAAAGAAGAAGCAGGAAAAGAAGGAAAAGAAAGAAAAGGAAAAGAAAGAAAAGCCCACGGTCGATTGGGACAGTTTCGGAAATTAGGAGGGGATCATGAAAAAGTATATTCTGATAATTTTGGCTCTCGCCATTTTTACAAATGTTTATGCTATCTCACAATTTGAAAAACATACATTGAACGCAAAAACCTATTATGAGAACGGAGAGTTCGATAAGGTCATTGAAGAGCTTCTGAAGGCATTGAAGATCGCCAAGAAGCAGAATCATGGCGAGATGATCGAAGCATATAAATATCTGGCATTTTCGTATATCGCTTATGAAGATTATGCTAAGGCAAAAGAACTCTTTATAGATATTTTTGATCTTGATCAGGAATTTGAGCTGGACCGTGAAACCATATCACCGAAGATCCTTGGTGTTTATGACAGTGCCAAATCTGAACATAAAAAGAGAGTGAAACAGGAAAAGAAGGATAAGGCAAAGAAGGATAAAGAAGAGAAGGACAAGAAGGATAAGGACAATAACGGAAATAGTGGAAGTTACGGGAACAGCGGCGGATATGGAAATAGCGGATATGGAAATAGCGGATACGGAAATAGCGGCAAAAAAGACGAAAAGGACAAGAAGGACAAGAAAGATAAAGACGATAAGGATGACAGCGGAAACCATTATGGACAGGATAAGGACAAAAAGGACAAGAAAGATAAGAAGGACAAGGACAAAGACGAGAATTGGGCGGAACCCAAAAGGAAGGGACTTTATGTTCAAGGAGACCGTGATTATGTTCCCGGAAAAAAGCAAAAGGACGATGCCGGCAGAAAAGGCAAGCTCAAAGGTTTTTCCGGAGAGATCAATCCCAATACTCATATCGGCGGGCCGATGGTAAGTAAATTCAGCGCAGTATGGCGTTCCGCGCTTATACCCGGCTGGGGACAGCTGCACAAAGGGCAAAAGGTAAAGGGATGGATCTTTATAGGGACGATATTGGCTCTTGACATCGCAAGCATGACAACAATGACCGAGGCACAGAGTGCTTACGAGGATTATGAGGCGGCGGCAAATACAACAATAAAAGAATATGATGCAGCATGGGTCAATTATGAAGAAAAATATGATACCTATGAGATTGTAGCAATAGCACATGTTTTATTCTGGTCTTACAATATGGCGGATGTGTCCTTGTTTGGATGGAAAAATACAAATATGTCACTGAAGTTGGACAAGAAGGGCGGCAAATTTCTTGTCCTTGAAAAGAAATTTTAGGGGATGGAATATGAAAACTAAGAAAAGACAATTTTTGATTCTTGGAATAATTGCTTTGTTTATTTTACTTATCGGGGGCTGCCTAACCAAACAGGACAAAGTACTATTTACACCGAACGACCTTATCATTACTGCCGATAGTGTAAGATTTTTTCAGGGCGATACCGTTCAGCTTACCGTTACCGGCGGCCTTGGCCCTTTTACCTGGACATTTGAAGGCGATACTTATGGCTGCACAATAGACCATGAGGGTGTATTGAAAAGCAGACAAATTCCACAAAACACATATACGCTTGCAGTAAAGGCAACAAATATAGATAATGCCTGGGGCGAATTTAAGATGCTCTTTGAAAAGATAATAATATTGGGCCCGGGCATAGTTTCACAATCGGCGAATGTAGATGAATACCAATATGATGCTGAAAACACTCAAGGCGCTGTTGCCTGGGCTGTTGTGCCCGATACTTATGCTGTATTATCACAGGATGGGAGTGCAACGGCATTTGTCCAGCCGGAATTTGATCCGAACGGTGACCAGAATAATTGTTGGGCGTGGCTGGTTTGTCAGGATACTGAAGGAAATACAGCGGTAAAACTTCTACAATGCGTACACCCGTATTTACAAGCCACAACTTACTCGGTGGACTGTGATTCAAGCGATACTATTACCGTGACCGCTTATTATATGCATGGCAATGCCGTTGATACCTGGAAGTTTGATGGCACTTACTTGGATATGACAATAACAGGGGCGAATACAGCAGTGTTTACTCCAAAAGGAGTTCATGGTCTGACGACAATATCAGCAGTCGATGACCTTGGCAACGAATCAAGAGAGCGTACAATTACTCTGTATAAAACAATATCGATAATTCCTACAACTAATTATGACGGCTCTGTCGGATTCAATTTTAATTTCATAGCGCCGCTTTTTAGCGTGGTGACGACTGACACCTTGATGGCAATCGGCGGTTATGGCGGAGTTTTTATTTACAGATCCTACTTCGGTTTTCATATTCCAAATACGGTTACAAGCGATGTGATATGGGTTGAGCTCAGCTTAACTGCCGAGAGTTATTATGGCGATATGTATGCTAATAGTGACCTTATAATTGATTCTCTTGGGGTCGGCGCATTGGATAGTCCGGTACCCGGCATTGAAGAAGGCGATTTCGCGTCCCAGAATATTGGTGGTACTGATCCATATACATATCCGGAATTTACAGATTTTGGCATTCCGTATGTCATCAATCATAAACATTGGGCGAGATTGAAAACTGCAGTAATAAGCTCCATAGGTAACCGGGCGGATTTCGGCATAAAATGCGGGACGGAAGGTTTTGATTATGGTGTAGTCATTTATGCTTCAGAAGCAACAACTGCGGAATATATGCCGACATTGACGATTCTTTATTACTAGAGCTTCGCGGGACAACGCTTCGCAGTGCACAAGTGACAAGAGCACAAGTGCACAAGTTAATAGGATGATAGAGTGATAGGGTTGTAGGTTGAGAAGAAGATGGATCTTTCGTTTCACTCAAGATGACTCAATAATATTAATGACATTCAAAGATGTGTGGCGAACAAAGCAATTGATGCCTTTAATACAGCATCATAAGTGAACTTAAATATTACTACAGGATCATTATACTTATTGGCAACTGATAGATCTCGTTCAGAATTGCTGAACAGATTAATTATCTGCTCTCGGGAATATTTCTGCTTTTTGAATTTCTTATCATCAAAAGTAGTCATATAATCTCCTTATATATTCCGTTGAACACTTCCTGGAGGAACTGATCTGATTGCCGGCTCTGCTTGAACTCTTGATCTGTAAAGATTGTAAAGCTGACCTCTCTTCCGATCTGCTTTTCAATATCTCTAACAATGTGTAAAATATCTTTTCTTTTGACTGACCCTAAGATCAGCAGATCAACATCACTTTCACTATCATATTCATTCTTTGCGGATGAACCGTACAAATACACCTTTTGGATACTGTTCACTCCAAGAAACGATTCGTAAAGTAAAGAATCAAGCCCAAATGAACTCTTGATAATCTGTTTGTAAGAATCAAGGAGAGGATTATCCTCATTCAGAGAAAAGTATCGCTCCCGGCCTCTGTAATGCGATTGCAAAACACCTTCTCCTTCCATTTTAACCAATGTCTTTCTAAGATTTGATATATCAGCATTGAGACTATCCGCTAATTGGGTAACGAAAGCTTCTTCTTTGTTAAAAATGAAGTATCTAAGGATTTGTTTCACCATTCTTGATTTCAAATTCAACACTTATCTTGCCTCCATTTGATTATACAGTATTTATTTTCATTGTCAAGTTATTACATATACGCTATTCTGGTATTTTATTACCATATATTTGGTACATTTTCACCAATTGTTCATTTCTCTCAGCGTTACACGCTATGCTTCGCAGAGCACAAGGGACAAGGAACAAGGCGCCAGTGGACCCAACAGTCTGCCACGCAGACTGGGTACGAGGTTGGATGTACGAGGTGCAGAGGGGATAAGGTTTAAGATGGGAAATAACGATGGATTCCAGATCGAGCCGGGAATGACATAGGAGATGGATCCTTCAATCGCTAAAGCTCAATCAGGATGACACAGAAATATCAATAACATTAGAAGATGTGCGGAGATCAAAATAATTGACAATGGACAATTGACAGTTGACAAGTATTGAGAATTGTTCAAAAATTCAAGGTTGAGAAATAGATAACAGGATTGTAGGATGATAAGGTGATAGGGTTGTAGGCATAAGCATAATGAATAGTGAACAATGAAGAAATGAACAGTGGGTAAAACCCAAGAAGTAAATACCAGATGGATCTTTCGTTTCACTCAAGATGACTAACAGCACCAGTATCCCTTCCCAATTAACCTATATTCACTGTCAGTTTTTTATTCCAATCTCCAATTGTTCATTGTCAATTGTACATTGTTCATTGTCCTTAGGCGTACGACATGTCCCATATCTTGTTTGGGGTACGGCGTGAAATGATTGTAACAGAATAAGTAATGGGTTAAGCGAAATAGTGGTTTTCCGGTTACGGGTGCGTTTCCTTTTCCTTTCCGCGTTTTGTTTTTTTGAACGCATTCTTGAAGATACGCCCCATATCGAATTGTATAGAGAAAAGCGTACCCAGCGGGCAGAGATTATTGCACCAGATATAAGGCAGAAATATCGATACCACCGCAAATGCTATTATCATTATGATCTTAAGGGGATTGTACGGGGTGACGAAGGCCATGAAGGGGAATACCGTGAAATATACAAAACCCAATAGGTATAGGACATTGAATAAAAGAAATGACATCAGGCGCAATGTCCTGTTATCTCTGAAAGTGCATTTTTTACTCTTCACCTTACAACCCAATTGCGAAAGCAGGCCGACCGGACACATATAAAAACAATAAGGCCGGTTCTTAAAAAACGACAGTATCAGTATAAATGCCGCAAGCAATCCGATCGGAGTCAAAATGACGGGCGACGGCAGATAGCCAATGATGAAATTCAGCGACAATATACGCCCTAGAAATACCGGAAAGAATCCTATGTACAATGCAAAGCTGATATATCTCAGGATCGGCTTTTTTAAATAGACGGCGAGTAAGCCCGCCAATATTACGATCACGGTCAATAATAACAACATCAACGGCGGCTTCTTTGCACTCTTATTCGGAACATCCGCTTTTGCCAGTGTTATGGTCTCCCTGATGGCTGTAATGATCGCGTCCGATGTAAATGTAGCCCCTGATACCGCGGAAATGCCGCTTTGCCCTGAGATAATATTGTCCACACCCGCGCTAAAATGAGCATTGATGACACCGGCATTCTCGATCATTTTGAAAAAGCCGGGGGTCTCATTATGAGAGAAGAGCAGAATATCCCTGACAGAAGTTACATTCTTATCCACTATCAGCGCCAGGATCACCGGACCCACATATCCCCGGGCCGATGAAAATTTATCAGTGAAGAAGGCCTTCAGGTCTTCCTTGTCCCCTTTCAGAAGATACAAGCTGTCTTGAGAGATCATCTTCACCTTATGATCGGGATAATTCTTGACCAAAAACTCTTTACGCAGATCTTCGGCATGAAGCATTATCAAAGCACATAGTAAAAAGAAGATCGTCAGGGTCTTTTTCATTCTACACTCCAAAGAGGTTCCGTAAGAATACACAGGTATGTACCCCTAATGTGTTCGCTGCCCTCACTTGGGATCAGGTATAGGCCTCTGGAAAATCCAATATATTCTTTTACGCTCATTGACATACTCCTCTGCGTTTAGTTTATCTGATTCATTATTTATTGTCAATCTTTGTTCTTCTCGGTTTTGTTGATAATTTTCACCTTTATTTCATCTTTTCATTATCAACATATGCCTTTTTCACATCATTTCATGATGCTCAAAAAGAAAGATATATATTATTGTTCCGGAAGGGGTT
>JAGLWT010000148.1 GCA_023133295.1 bacterium
AGAGAGGAAGAAATTGACCAAAGATGACATTCCCTTCGGGCTGATGCTCTTTTTCTGTCTTCTGCGTTGCTCGTTGCTTACATACCGCTGCGGGTATGCCGCGCTCCTCGCGCCTTGAATACAAATCAAAATAGCATCAGCCATTGTTATGGTATTTATGGAACAGTACACTATGTTGGGGTGCGGCGCGAAACGATTGTAACAGAAGAATTAATGTGTTAAACGAAATAATGGTTTTTCCGGTTACGGATGTGTTTATTGTTTTATTCTCCTCACTTTACACACCACATTTCACACTTCTGAATGCCTCGTACTTCGTACCTTCTTCTTGACATGTGTGCCCAAATCAAATATAATTGCACATGGATATGCTTTCCTTTCTAATAGTCACCTATAACTCTATTTCCACGATCGACAGATGTATTAGTTCTATCTATGATCATTTGGGCCATCTTTCCCTTGAGGTCATTGTAGTGGATAACGGTTCTTCTGACGGTACCGCCGAATATGTGAAAGAGCATTTCCCAAAGGTGATAATACCTGACAATACAGAAAATACGGGTTTCGCGAGGGGAGTTAACAAGGCTTTCAGAAACAGTGGCGGAGAGATATTGATAATATTGAACCCCGATACTTATCTGAACGATCCCTCTATTGAAAACGCGGTTTCCTATCTCGTTAACAATCCCGATGTCGGCGTGCTGGGCCCCAAGATCAGCGATAATAAAGGGGATTTTCAATATTCCTGTAGAAGGGGCAAGGCGGACCCCATAATGGTTTTATGGAAGGATCTTGGATTGGAAAGAATACTGGGCAGGGGTTTTGATGAGTATAAATTGCATAGGATCTCTCCCGATCAGATCCTTGAAGTGGAATCGGTCTCCGGTTCCTGCATGATACTCAAAAGTTCCCTCTTTCGTTCGCTCAATGGACTGGATACCAGATATTTCATGTACAGTGAGGATATCGATCTATGTCTGAAAGTGCAAAAAATGGGAAAGAAGGTCATGTACTTTCCCGAAACAAATGTACTGCATCTTGGGGGTGTTTCATCCAGGCAAACGCCGCTGCGTTCTCTTCTGTATATGCATTTTTCCAAATTGATATTCATTAACAGGCATTATTTTCGATTTCCGCCATACGGCTTGTTCCTGCAATTGCTGGTAGCGGCCCGTTTATTGATAAAGGCCTATGCCGCATTGATAAGGCGGAACCCATGAGTTTTGGAGAGATACTGGGCCGTTTCTACTGCTCGATGGACAGGTATGAGCGGCATTACGCCGCGTCGAAGTTCCTGCGCGGCAAAGGGATCAAAAGGGTATTGGATGTCGGCGGAAGAGGAGCCATAATAAAGCGCTTTTTATCCGCGGATATTACCACCATCAATATTGACGGCAGTGGAGATGTCGAGTATGACGGTAAAATTATGCCGTTTGAAGATCTCTCATTTCCGGCAGTGATATCCCTTGATACTCTTGAGCATGTGTCCGAGGAGATGAGACAGGAATTCATTAAAGAATGTCTGCGTGTATCCTCGGAATGTGTCCTGATCAGCGTGCCATTGGGCTCCAAAGCGCATATACTTAAAGAGAAGGAGCTTTCACAGCGATATACTGAAGTATTTGGATGTGAGCATACCTATCTTGCCGACCATGTAGAAAAGGGTTTGCCGTCTCTTGAGCAGCTCGAGGAGTATATATCATCTTCAGGCCTTGAATGCAGGATGTTTTTCTCGGGTAATTTCCTCAAAGAGGGTGAGCGAATGAAGAGAAAACTTGATCTCAAAGAAAAGGGCGGCATGATGAGCGGCCTCCTGCGGATATTTCTGAAAATCGGCTCATTAGCGGTCTTTCAGCAGTTCAAATTGGAAACACAAGCGGATGATTTTACTAATAGGGCTTATCTGTTCTTTGATAAAACAGATTCGCGATAACTTTTTGTCTTCTCTCTATATTCTTCTGCTTCCTCTTCATGAAGCAGAGAAAACATCAGCTCGGAGCATTTATTATTATCATAGGGTGAAAAGCGGTATTTCTGGAAGGGAAGCACCTCTTTTAAAGAAGATGTATCTGAGCAAATAGTAAGGGCGCCGAAATAAACGGCCTCCAGGACAGGAAGCCCGAAACCTTCATATAGCGAAGGTAGCACGAATAGCGAACAATTGCCGTAAAGCCATGCCAATTGAGCGTCGCTGACATATCCGGTGAAGAGTATTGAATCTTCCAATCCCAATTCCCTGATCAATATTTTCAATGCGTAATGTTCATTGATATTCTTTCCTGTGAGCGCGAGATGGAACTTCCGTCGAACCTTCGGGTCCAATAATGAATATGAGCGAAGCAGAAACGGGAGATTCTTCCCCTTTTCCATTGAACCGACGGTCAGGATAAATTTCTTTCCCTCCAATTTCTTTACTGATATCGGGCTCTTTGGGAATTGTCCTATTTCCAATTTGTGAATGCTGATCTTTTTCTTTGTATGTTGGGAAAGGTCATTCCTGGTGGAAATAGATGGGACGATGAACTCATCCGCGTTCATTAATGTCGTAAAATAGAAAAAGTGATAGGCTGCTGATTTCAGGCGTGGGTATTTGCGCGGAACCTTATAGAGCATTAGATCGTTCATCAGAGCGATATAATGGCCGTATTTGAAAACGGGTAGTATATGTGTGGGGCTGAACAGAAACGGCCTGTTCAATACTATCATCAGAAGCGGTATGACAAAGAGCTGATAGAGCACTCTGATGAAAGTGAGATGTGAGTAAGGCATTGTTAGGACATTGAAATTCTTGAGTTCAAGAGGAAAATTGCGATTAATGAGGATCAGATAGTTCTTATCTTCATGTATATTCTCCAGATGCTGAATCACTCCACGGGCAACACCCGTTGGCCTATCTCCAAGTATCATGGCATCAAATATTTTTCTTTTCATAGAGCCCTTTTGATACAAACGCCGCAAATATAAAGAAGTAGGCATTTACTTTGAAAACTATCGAAACATCATAAGAAATGGAGTGGATCAGGAAGATGACCGCGGAAACCAGGAAGATGATACCCAGCCGGTCTCCTTTCTGCTGAAGATAGAGCTTAATTCCCCGGAAAATCATAATGCCGATCATGAAATAGTAGGAGAGAAACCCCAATATGCCGGCGTTAACAAGCATTTTGATATAATTATTGTCCTGCCATACCGTTGGATAGCCAAGTCCAGTGAGCAGATGGGGCTGAAGAATTTTCATCCATCTTCCCCATTTTATTATTCGGGTTTGCACCGTTCCCGGAAATTGCTTTCTGGGATTTACAATGGTTGTGGAGACCCGGATCTTCTCTAAGATGAAATCATTACTTAAGACGATCGACACAAAAGCGATACAGACCACGGCGATAATGGCGATCCTTCCACCCGTTGAAAGCCGTCGTGAAAGAAGGGTGATTAGGAATAATCCTCCGATAAGCGCGGCATATGAACCGAAAGAGTATGTAAATAAAAAAATGAAGAACAGGAATGCTCCGGTGAAGTAAAGAGCGATGTTTCTCGGCTTCTCAAGGATATAATAATAAACTATGCAGATGCTTAATGCGAGAAAGGTTCCAAAACTCTGTGGATTATCGAAGGTTGAGGGAATGCGGAAAAGCGATGCTTGATGATATGTTGTGTGATATAGGGAATATATTGAATCGGGAACCAGATTGTACTTAGACAGCCAGCCGAATGCCGCCGTCGCCATCGCCGATAATAATAATATCTTCATGACCCGTTTTACCTCTCTTTTATCCGTGCTGAAGGTTTCATGGACGAAGTAATACAGAAATAATGGGAAAAAAGTTCTGAAAAAGACAAAGAAATTACTCATGGATACGGGTGAAACGGTGAGGGGATTTAATCGGGCATACCTGATATGCAGTATTGAATTAATGCGGTAAAGTTCATTGGAATCCATGCGGATCGCGGCGACCAGGATCGATAAGAGAGAAATGGCGACAAAGGATAAAATGGTGACGGTAAGGATAGTATTGATAAGTTTCAGGTCATTGGCAATTATTTTCTTAACGATAAGAACACCGAATAAGACCAGGAATACACCGTCAGTGACAAAGATGTCCTTCAATCCGCCGACATTCAACGGGATATTGAATGAAAGGGGAAGAACGACGAGAAAGAGATAGAAAGCATACTTCAGGTCAATAAATGATAAGGTGATCAGCAAGATCACCGCGGAGAGAAGGAATGCGAGTTTTGGTTCTATCAGATAAAATACCGCAAATAAGAATAAGGATAGGGAAAATCCCCAGATCAAACCGTTCTTAGCCACAGGCAAATCCTATATAATAAGAAAGCAGGCCGATCGCATACAGCGGCCTGAAAAAGGGAGGAGCCAATATGCTCTTTATTCTCATATGATGAGCACCCGGGAAAAATATCTGCAATGGGAACATTATCATTCTGAATAGGATATATACAGGCATCATGGTCTTGAAAAAAATATTCACTGTTCCGCTTGCTTTGCTTCGGTGAAGTTCTCCGATACCTTTTCCATACCAGAAAAACTGATTTAAGAACACCCAAAAGGATTCTTTGGCGGGATGATATACTACAAGTCCCTTCAGCATAATAGTCCTTCTGCCCGTTCTCCTGACGCGTTTTCTGAAATCTGTGTCCTCTCCCGCAGTGATATCTTCATTAAAGAGTCCGACCTCACTGTACAATTGCGCCTTTGAGGCCCAGCAGCAGGTTGCGATCCTATCAGAATCCTCGTCTCGATCCTTTCGCGGGATGATCTGTTCTCGCGGGATATCTCTGGCAAGCCATCGCTGAAGCCGATTTGACCGCAGGGGAATAATGTGGCCACCGCCGACAAGGTCATTGGGGTATTTCTGGATCCCGTCAAGTAATTCCTTAATTACATCGTGATTGGGAAGGCGGATGTCATCGTCAAGGAAAACGATGAACTCTCCTTTTGCCTTTCTCAATCCGGTATTTCTTGCTTTTCCCACCGGAGAAACGCCTTTAACAAGAATTATTTCAATATTGCTTTCAGATTGAGCGCGTATATCCTTCATTAACAGGGCTACATTGCCATCGCGGTTCCCGTCGCGGGAAATAATGATCACGGAGATCTTGATCATAGAAGATCCCTCAATGCGTTTCCCCACTCAGCTTTTACTGTCTCCGGAGAGAAATTCATTTGGAGAAAATCCGCGGGGGAGTATTTTTCCCTACGGACCTCTTTCAAAGCACTTGAAAAGCGTTGCGCTTTCCATTCATTTACCATTATACCGGGGAAATCTCTTAGTTCTGGGAATAATCCTACCGGTGTTCCGATAACTGGCAGTCCGGAAGCAAATGCTTCCAATACGGTGTAGGAATTGCCCTCAAATCTTGAGGGGAAGAGCAGGACATCGGCCTGTGAATATATTTCGCCCATCTCGTGATGCGGCAGGTCATGAAGCAATTGTATATTTTTCGGTAAGTTCTTTACCGTATTTTTGCCGAATAACACCGCCGTGAATTGAATATCAGGGTTCAGTATGGCGGTTTTTACGAAGATACCAAATCCCTTTTCCCGTGTGGCTCTCCCGACAAAAATAACCTTTTTCTCTGTGCTTTCGGGTTTGGCCACTGTCTTTACATTCGGGGTATTGTGAACTACATTGATATTGCCCATCCCTTCCCTTTTCAGTATAGCGCCAATGAAGTGAGAAGGGGCGATGTTAATGGCATTCCGTCCGCTCAGCTTTTCGTATCTGATCTTTCTCAAAGTGATCGCCCACCAGCTCTTTTGCAGGGGATTGTAGCAGTGATCGCGAAAGCCGAACCAATTGCCCTGAAATACATTGACACGGGGGATCGGAAGGTCCTTCGGCGCCGCCCATCCTCCGAGTCCGAGCGTAAGGATAGCGTCACAGTCCATATTCTCTTTTCTTCCGTAAAAAATATTCCATGCTTCCTTTGCCCTTAGATACTCCGCGGAGCTACCGCTTTCCTTTGAGGGAAATGTATATTCAACTTCAGAAAAGAACTTAGGCAGCTGAGAAATGAAGAATTCCGCTCCTCCCGCTATCCGGTCTAATCGGACCTGGGAAATGACATGGATCTTCAGGGGGAGTTTATCCAAAATCCATCTCCTCTTTTAAAATGATGCTTTCACCTTTCTGAAGCCGCTTATTATGGCAGATCTGAAATGACATTCCGGGATAAAGCCTCTCCCGGGCGTAGGTAAAGAGACCTCGGAGCGGGGGAGTCTTCAGGAGCCAGCTGTCCTTTTTTATCCGGTTACCCTTGATCGTTTTTGAAAAAACCTCATCCATGGAGAATGAAAGGCCTCTCGTATGCAATATCCAATTCCCGTCCCTTTGAAATCGGAGATAATCCGCTCTTTCAAAGCCATCCGCAAGCAAAGAGGTCTTAACTTTGATGCTGTTCGCATCTAAAGTCAGGGTGCTGGGATTTGGAATAACATTATAAAGGTTGAATCGCTTTTTCGGCTTCATTAACTTACTATTTAATTGGAGCTTGAAACGCCCGGGAATACATGTCCTTATTGCAAGATCTCCAAGATAGGCCTCTTCACTTAGAACGGTCAGGGTAAGGGAGCGGTAAACCTTGCCGGACCCGAATTCATCGGTGTACAGGAAGTTGAATCTCCCGTTTTCCAGGGCGATGATGCCGCGGGTTTCAAATGTCCCGCCATCATTGCTGATCGAAATATCTGAACCTTCACTGTTCAGGCCGCCCATTTTTTCAAGAGAGAAGAAGGAATACCAATTACCCATCTCAAAACCCCATCCTGAAAAGAAATATTCCTTCCCCTCCGAAGTCAATATGCGTGAAATAAGGTTGCGTTCGCTATCAATTTCCTTCATCAAGCCATTTCAATTGTGTTTCGTAGAATTCATTAATAAGATCGGGCCAGTAAAAAACCCCCCTGTTCTTCATTACATTGCTTATGTGTTCGCAGTAGCTCTTTCTTATATTGTCAAAGAGCCCTGGAGTGTATTCTTCGGGATTGATATCGTAACCCACACCGTACTTCCGTGTTTCCCGTGAAATAATGCTTCTTCCAAATGAAACATTTATGGTAGGTATTCCCATAGCGAGGTATGTATAGAACTTTGATGGTATGGAATAATTGTAAATGGTCTTTACAAAGGTAAGCCCTGCAGAGTATTCTTTGAGCTTATTTTTGAATTTCTCTTCGGTGATCGGGGGCAGGAAGCGGATGAAGTTGAACTTCTCTTCAGTCGATACCCGCTGTACTTCCCTCAATTGTTCGGATGGAAAACAGTAGAAATCGAAGACCGCCTTCTCTTTTTCGATGTCTTCCCGGTATATTGAAAAGAACTTCTTGAAATTAATTACTGAATGCATCAGATTGAAAGCCCCGAAATAAAGAAATTTAGGGGTATATTCTCTTTCATGGGAGAAGAGCACGGCATCGTATCCGTTGGGGAGGAAATAAAAGAGCCGCTCTACGCCCATATCTCTATAGACCTCGCGTATACCTGGCGAATTGATCACAGCTGCTTTTGCTCCCGTTAAAAGAGCCCTTTCATAATATTCCAGCATCTTTTCTTTAATGAGATTCCCGGATTTGGCTTTATGTGTGTACAGAAGCGGGTCGCGGATATCATATATCAAAGGGATCCCTTTGTCATGCGCGGCCTTGACCGCTGAAATCCCGATCGCCGGCGGGACGGAAAGGATGATCAGGTCAGGGGATGATGAGAAGATCTTTCTTTTCAGGAGCCCTAAATTCTTAAAATTGACCACCTCAAGGTGATGCTGGGAGTTCGAAACGGCATCCTGCTGAGCAGTTATGAGCGTAACTTCATGTCCCTTAGAAACAAAGAATTTAGTGAAATTGCCTACACGGTACGGTGCCGCGCCCAATGCCGGCGGCGCCCAGAATGAAACGATGCTTATCTTTGCCATTTGGAAATCCCCCTCTTATCATCTTTTAAAAAAATATTCTCGCTGTCTTCCGAATAAAAATCATTGTCGATCTTAACCGTTCCCTTTTCCCCGGATAATTCCGTAAGGTCTCCCTCATAGAAAAAAGACAGAAGGAAAAAGAGATACGCTTCCCATCGAATCACGGGTATACGATTCCTCCATTCCAACTCAAATCCGTAGGCATTGGGAAAACTCCCGTTATTTAATTGATAGCGGTCAATGAAATCCGCGATGGTCTCAATATTCAATGCGGCCGGTTCTGAAAGAAGGGCTGAATAGAGGTGAAGAAATATCATGTCGATCGCTGATCTCGCTATGAAACGGGGGTCTTCCAAACAAACAAAATCCCGTTTATTGTAATATTTCGTAAATTTCTTCGGTGTGCTTCTTATGGAGAAGGCTTTTCTGAGTATCCTTGAGCTTTGAGTTTCAATACAGCGATAGCCCGCATAATAAAGCCCGGTTTCACTCTCCTGAAGTGATTGAATAAAGGGCAGAAGTTTTTTAATAGATGAATAAAGCGTATCTTTTCTCAATAATTCATATGTCCACAAAAGCGCGACACCGGTTTTCGCATTGTAGAATGAGAGCTGATCCGAGAGGTGGAGGCCGTGGAAGAAGCCACCGTTATTATGCTGCATTTGCATAACGAATTCCTCTATCTCATCAAGATCAAAGTCACAGATTGCGGCTTTACTGCCGGAAAGTTCGATAATTTTGTAGAGTAAAAACAGCAGCATGGCATTCTGATTCACGACACGATTGGAGAGTATTCCATTTCTTCTCATACGCCTGCTCATGAATTTAATACTGCTAAGTACCGCCTTGATGTATTTCTCGTCCTTAAAGCTCTCATACGCCTTCAGGAGAGCAATATCCGCCGCTATGTGAATGATCGGCGGGCTTTGTGTTGTAAGGATGTCACCGAAGGCATTGTTATAACTTCCATCCTTATTTTGCGAACTCAAAATAAAATCCAGCCATTTGAAGAGTTCTTCCGGAGGTTTGGCGGAGGAATTCTTTTTCAGGATGTGTATCAATCCGAGTATCATTGGGAAGGCATTCATTATATTCGGAAGTGATTTGAATTCCGCGTCCCAATATGTAGAGGTTACGGAGTGAAGCGATCCCGAAGGATCATCAAATGTCTTGATATGGTTAAAGAGAGCGGACATGCTGTCACGGATCTTCTGCCTATACATCAGTTTTCCTTTTACCCGCTTTCTGTAAAGCAATAAGAACGGCAAAGGCGCCGTAAGATATTATATTTCCGGTGGCTACAGCTCTTAATGTTCCGTAGCGGTAACCCAGATAGAAGTATACAAGCAGAGAGAATATCCCCGCGGGCAGATAGCAAAAGAGAAATAACTTCTTGAGGTTATTTCTGATAGTTAGTATTGCACTTACCGGGCGAACGAAGTTCAAAAGAGTTACGCCGATTATTATTAAGGCGGAGATCTCGTAAACAAGGGGAATGTCAACCTTGGGGAAGAGAAAAGCTATCATCTCTTTTCCAAAAAGAATGAAGAAGATAAGCTGAAGCAGAGAGAGAATATTTAAAGAAAGTGTTCCCCAGAAGAAAAATCGTTTTTCCTCGGGAGAATCCTTTGCCAAATTGGAATATCCTATCTTCAAGACCTTTTCACCCATCTGAGGGATAACGAAGAAGTAATTGGATAGTGTAAGTGCCACCGTGTACGAGGCGATCGCTTCAATCGAAACAAAAAGAGAGAGGATAAATGTATCAATGCGGTACATCATGAAGGTGATCGCTCCGCTGAGATGATTCCAGAGGGTGAAATCCGCAAAATTATTTCTGAAGAAGGCAGGCCAATTGATCTTGAACGAAAGCTTGATATCGTTTCTTTTCACAAATATCATATAGAGGGCTGATGTGGAAAGTATATTGAAACCTATCAATGAAAGAGTATAAAAAAGAAGATTTGAATAGAGGGGGAGAAGGAAAAGATAGAAGAAGAATTGAAGAAGGGAGAATGTCAGATTCAGGAAGAAATTTAAATTCTGCTTGAATGAAACATACAATCCTTCGCGGGGAACATTGCCAAGCAATTTGATCGAAAACGCAGCCACCCAAAGGGGAAAGATAAGTGCCTTGATCCCATGGATAGGCAGGTAGATAAGAGCGGGGATCATGCTGAGTATAATGAAAAGCAAAGTTCTGAATATCCCGAATAACAGATAACTTCCGACTTCTATCCCCAAATGTTCTTTTAACTTGGGAAAGTCCCGTATCAGTATTGCTTCCGGCGAGACGGCCAACAAGTTAAAAAAGACCAGAAGCCCGCCGAAGATACCGAGCATTCCCACATCCGCGACACCGAGATTCCGGATGACGACGGTGAAAATAATTACTTGAAGGATGCCGGAGAACAAACGGTCCAGCATCGAAAAACTGAACAGGGATATGAGATTCTTCTTAAGCCCCATAATCCGAATAATAGTAATAGCCCATTTTCCCTTTATTGGATCTGAAATTGATTATGATCCCGCCGGGTTTGGACCCCATTTCCGAGAATTTATTGATAGCCTCAATGGCATTGTAATGAGTGCTTTTCTTATTGTGGAACACCAGAAGAATATTATCAGCGACCTTGGAAAGCGCCAGGGAGTCAGGAGCGGCTTTCAAAGGGGGAGTGTCTATGATAATGACATCATAATCCTTTTTGAGTTTCTGTAACTCTCTGTTCAGCACGCCTGAAGACAGTAATCTGACAGGTGCTATCTCACTGCTGGTTCCTGCCGTGAGTATGAAGACATTCTCATGGGCTGTCTTCCGAACAAAGGTCTTCAATGGAGAAGAGGAGTCCTTGTAGAAGTCGAATATACCTGAAGTATTTTCAATATTGAGGATCTTATGCAATGAGGGCTTTCTCAGATCACAATCCACAAGGAGTATTTTCTTATCGGGCGCCATGGCGAGTGCCAGCATGACGGAAACGGTGGATTTGCCTACGCTTGGATCCGGCGAGGTCAGGAGGCATATCGAATTGTCACCGCTTTTGATATTCTCCACGCTTATCTTAAGAAGGTGAAGGTACTCCAATACATGAGAGTGGGGGTTTGCCGGCTCTTTTCCCAAGAATATCGAGTCCAGCTCATCTGATTTGTGAAAATACGGTACCTCGGCAATTGTGCCTATCTTAAGTTCATGCTTTATTTCGATCGGGTCCACCCTTTTAAATAAATAAGTCTTCAGAAAAATGAAAAAGAACCCGAAAAACAGGCCGAAAAGCGCTCCAAGGATCACCATCTGTTTTCTTTTAGGCCGGACCGCTCCTGAGGGGATGACGGGATAATCCACGATCTGTACCTTCGATATAACTCCCTCGGTCTGTATCTTAGCTTCTTCAAGCTTTTCCTTGAGCATATTGTACATCTTCTCATTGAGCTCGGATTCCCTGATAAGCCGTGTGAGGTCCAATTGCTTTTCCGGCAGTATGGTCAACTCTTTCTCGTATCTTTCCAGAATATCCTTATATGCCAACTCCTTCTCTTTAAGGATGGTGATCTCTTTGCGTAAATTCAGTATTTTGATGATATCTTCCTGATAGATCGCAAGTGTCTTATCGCCGAGACTGGAACCCAGGAAAGAGCCGATCTCATTTTTTAATTGACCGTTCAAATTGTCAACTCTCTGCTGAAGTTCTTTCATCTTGGGGTTATCATCTTTATATCCAGATGATCTCAGAACTATGAGCTCAGATTCCAAAGAAGATATCTTACTGATCAGGAAATTGATCTTCTTATTGGAAGTGGGGATGGCTTTGCCCAATATGGCCTTTAATTCATTAATCCTGTTTGTCAGGAATTCCAGATGTTTTTCATTCTCCGCCAGTGTTATGCGGTTTTTGTAATAATCACTTTGAAAATCACTGTATTTATCCAAGATCTTCTTAGCTTCATTCCCCAGATAAGGAGATTTCATGGTGGCTTTGACCTCTTTGAGTTTATTTTCAGAGGCCTGGAGCAATTTTTCATAATGGATGGTTTCAAAGCTTAAAAAGTCTTTGATCATACTGGATTCTTCCTTCTGTATCCTCAGGTCATACTCCCTGTATGTGTTTAATAGAAGGGTGAGAAGAGATTTGCCGAGTTCGGGATCATTAATATCCATGGAGAGAATGATGATATCAGAATCCTCGATGGGTTTTATGGATAATCTTGAAAGTATGAAATTGGAAATAAAGGTATCCCTGTCGCTTTTATTGAGGATTTCTTCCGGCGCCCGTGACAAGATATTTTCACTCATCTTCTCGTCCATTTTCTGAGAAATCATATTCATCAGGGTATATGACCTGATCAAATAGATTTGATTATTGATGAGATTTGGAGACCAGTACCACGGGTTGAAACCGCCTGCAAGTTCGCTTCCGCCGGACATATTCAGCATAACAGAGCCCTCAAGGCGATATACCTTTTCAGCGGTCAATGCCATGAATAGGGAAATAGATGTAAAGACGATGAAGGCGATCAGAAGGTAAATCAGGTTTTCTCTAATTATATTCAGAAAATCCGTGAAATGAACACTCCTTTTTTCCATGAGTTATTTTATCAGAATATATGGTGAAAATCAAATTATTTTTGGGCAAAACGGCGATTCATGCTATCTTCACGCAGCGATTGACTTATAAAATAGAAACTGTATAATCCATTGAATGGGGAATGGAAAAAAGAAAGACGACTTATTTAAGGCGGAGAATATGAATTCCTATCTATCCTCTTTCCCCCTTTATAATATTTCAGAAACATATTTCAGGAGTAATGAATGAGTAGAGTATTGTGTCTGTTCCTTTGTATGTTATCTATACCGGTGTTGGCATTGAACACTGTTGATCTGGAGAATTTGTTCTCGGTGGAGTTTAATGATATAGCATACCGGGATGGATTGGTTGTATTTGGTATGGAAGTTGCTGATAGTGAGGCAGTATATGAAGGCCCTGTCAGGATCAAATTATATTCCGCGGCAGAGCCGAGGGAGGTGGTTATCCTGAGAAGGACATTGAGCTGTGACAAAGGTCATGTAGAATCAGTTATATCAACTCAGAGATTGGAGGCGTTTGAGCGCTTGATCCTTGAGCTTCGTATAGGAGACGAGGTCCATACTCATCAATATGAACTCACCGTACCGGTGCTCCCGACGGATCGTATTGCACGATCATCAGATCTTCGCTCAACTTCAGAAGTTGAGATCAACGAACTTCCACTGGGTGAATGCCGTCATGCATTCAACGGTTTTGTTGACAACGACGGCTATTTCAATCTCTTTGAGTTCTATCCTGAACTCACCAGATATGTCATAGATATTAACAGCAATGAAATACTCTTAACGGAAAAATATGAACAGATACATAATAAAGAATACTACATCCGCCGCTGCCTCAGTGACATTGACGGGAATGGAAATATATACCTGAGCAATATGATCAGATATAACACGGCTGAGATCAGAGTTATTCCCGCCGGAGGTGAGAAGGGCAAGTGTATTGTGATAGAACCTGGAAACAATAACAATATGCTTTCCTTTGACATGAAGGCGTTTAATGATGGGTGCGTGTACGCATATTTGAGATACAGTTCCAGTGCTCCATACTATGCCGCATACAAGGGGGTTATACTATTCAATGCCGCAGGTGATTACTATTTACAAGAATCACTTCTTCCAATTAACATCGGGAGCAATGAGTACCTTGGGGAGATCCACATCGATGATTCAGGCAATGTAAGATATTTCACAGAAGAGTATGAACCAGGTGATATCAGTGAAGAAAAGAGTGTTCCATGGAAACTTTACAGATATATTTCAGGGGACCGTGATTGTAACTCCGGAATCAAAGACGGCTCAGGTACCTATCGGTTTGAGAGCAATTACGGAGAGAGGGAGGAGTATGGGATCGAATACGATGACAGCCACGGCTGCGGGACACATGGTTCTCATTACGGGAACAGGTATTTCGACAGAGAGTGGTGCCATTTTTTCGATACATCCGATATTTCGCTTGAGGTCCACTTGGGTGGGGATGAAGGCTGGTACAGCGCTGAAAAGGAACATAACTCCTCACTGAATGATTATCTCTGCGCTGGATCCTATTATAGAAAACAGTATCTTGAAGGCGGTGGTTTCCGCTGGGCTGTTGACCGTATTGCGGGACCTTTCCGTCAATTCAAAAGTAAAGGTATAGAGGGCGCAGAGATCCCCGGTTATTTTGGAGGCTTCACAGTCCAGGATGCTGATATGGATGCAGATGGTCATCTTTATTATTATTCATACTATTACGATTATCGCACTGAACAGGAAAGATACAGTGAAGATGAAAGTTGGACCGGGCCTACACACAATATATCACACCTTAGAGGGAATATGGATGGAGATCCATATGGCGAATATGATAATGTCAATTTTGCCCGGGGAGTGTCGGGAGAATTGTACATGTCAGTGTATGATGATCGTATAGCAAAGATAGTCAGAGCGGATATGGAGGGATTTGTTGTTGAAAGGGCTGATTTCCCGGTCTATAATTTCGATGTGGCCAAATGCCCCGATGGAAGGACGATCCTATTCGGCAAGGGCTATTTCGGTGAAAGCATAGGTACTCTGTACTATTCTATCATTGGTGAGAAGAAGCTCCCTCTGAAAGCAAAGTTACTTGTATATAACAGTGCGGGAGAATTACATGAGAGCGAAGATTATGTGCCTGAAGAGGGTGACCTGTTTACGGTGAAGTTGAAGCTCTATGGAGATGATAACGGAGAATTGATAGAAACGAGCAGAGGGTATGATGAGGACCGCATGGTTGGGTTCAACCTCTTTGGGGCTTCTGCTTCAGAAGTGGGTAGAGGCTTCGCTTTTACGGATACTCTGGGAGGATTGCATTCAGGATTTAACTATCGGCTGCTTGAAAAGGGCGAGAATATGGTTGAGAGTGAATACCAGGTGGTGTGTACCAATCCGGAAAATGCACTTGCCACGGTGTATGCCGGTGTATATGAAGAATATGAACCTCTTCTCATGTCCAGAACATTAAATAGAACCACCGCCCCCGTGAGCGATCCGATTGATGAAGATACATATGAGATAGCTAGAAACAGAAATCTGGTGGGGAAAATAGTATTCTGCAAATCTGATGATACAGAAGTTGATCCTACAGAATATCTCCCCGAAAAAGGCGATACATTCAAGGTGAAGTATATACTTGAATATGATGATGGTTCGGAATTCACTGGATATGATAAGGACAAGACGGTGAAATTTTCTCTTGAAGGAACTAAATCCGGTGAAATGCCGCTTGAATTTGTCTGGTACGATGATTCCACAGAAATGAAATCAGTGACTCTTTACGGAGGTCAAACAGAAGTGGAATGTCCGTTTCTTCTCAATAGTACAAGTTACTTCGGCGTAGCTGGAGTGAGCGCCGCAGTTTATCCTAACGAGACGGATCCTGAAAAATCTTCCGAAGCAACCGCTGAAACAAGAAAGGAACTGCCGGAAGATATTGATAACGACAATATGGCGGATAGCTGGGAAAGGGAGTATCTGGAATTCTATGACTATACAGACATCAAACAATTCAAACCGGAAGATGATATTGAAAATGTCAATGGGATATTACAGCTTGGAGATGATTCAACGAACATACAAGAATATAAAGGGTATATTGATGAATATGGTTATCATAGATTGAATCCTGACGAAAAGGATGTTTTAGTCGAGATAGAAGATCTGAATCGACCCTGGCTTACATATTTATCAAATAATGTAAAACTGAATATGATCAAATCCGCATCCGAACACTATGACACATTTGGGAATTCGAACAAATGTATGATTACAATTGACGACTCACAATTACATAAGCCCTTGAAGGTGAATGGTGAAAGCTCAGACATTATCGACATCCACGATGATGGGGATTTCTTCAATGATATAGCAGAATTTGGAGTACACTATTACTCAACTGAGAGAAGTACTTATGGTTGTGTATTTACTTTTCAAATGGGGAACGGATGGGGGAATATTTGGATATTTTTAGGCACGATCAGAAATCTATTTGAAAAGAACAAGTTAGAGGATCTTTTGGTAATTGAGAATGGTGAAGTTATCGGTAACAAGTATCCCGCAAACATCTCATTAGGCTACTGGGATGAAAATTTAGTGTATCATTTCAATTTCAAAAATCCTATGGAGCTTTATCAAAACGGGGTTCATATTAGTGAAAATCTAATAATGAAATACGATGGCGATGGCGATGACGGTTTATTATATGGAAGAACTGAGGCGGACTACATTAATGTAGTGCTTCTCCACGAGACGGGCCACTTATTCGGGTTAGATCACCCTGTAGAAATAACAGATTCTGTTATGGGAGGAAGTATGTTACGGTTGGCATATCAACTAAAATACACCGATGAAGAAAAAGGAATGATCGATATAAAACATTAAGGAGGAATATATGAAAAAGATAATAATTATCATTCTCGCTTTATTTACATTGAGTATTTATGGGTATCTTAATGAGTATGATATGGATCCTATAAAACACAGTTACGATTCACAAGATATTGATTTAAACATTTCATTTGATCGGTTGAAATACAATTCCTTTCAAAGCGAATTGATTGTAACTATATCAATAAGCAATACTTGTGACATGGAAAAATATATTAATCCTCCTTTGTTGGAGTATTATGACATATTGTTTAAGGTTAAAGCTCAAAACATTGCCTCATCTTTCGGTTTTAATTATTGGAAACAGCTATCAGGAGATGTCTATAAAGACTTTCATGGAAGAGCACCAGTTTTTACGACAATAAAACTTGAGTCGAAAAAGGAAGTGCATTTCAATTATAATATATTGGATTATTATAATCTTGAGGATATTACTGTGCCAATGATTCTACGGTTATATGGACTATATCCTACCATCGGCTGCGTTCTGGTTGGGCGAGGTGAACTAGACGGAACACAAAACGGAGAGGTAAAATCAAATACAGTCCGATTATTTCTCAACATGGAATCCGAGCTTATCAGCAGTTTCCTTATCGTCGAACCTCACAAATGGAATACTGCATGGGAGAAGGAGCAAAGCGATGCGGGTGTATTCACCGTATTCCTTGGGAATATTGACGGATACTCCGTCAAGGATATCAAGCAGGATACAGTGTTGTTCAACGGTACTTTGAAGCCGGTGGATATTAAGATCACAGGCAGTCACAAAGATATGAAGGGAAAAGTCATGATGCTCAAATTCAAAAAGAAAGAAGGGATGGAATATCTTGGTATCAAAGAGCCGGGAGATATAAAAAAAATAAATATTTCTGGGCAGTTGAACGATGACAAATGGTTCCATGCAGAGGCCGAAGTTGAGATCGAAGGCGCAAAGGAAAAGGGCAATAAATGAAAAGGATAATGATCCTTTTCCTGCTCGTCTTTGGTGTAATGACATTCTCGGCCAACTTCAATCTGGCCGTATATGAAAGGTCCGATTTTGAATTTTCTGTTTACCTTGAGAATTATGATTCGGATATTGATATTCGATTTACTCATGTACCTGACTATATCAGCGATCTCCGATATGAAAAAAGTGACAATTTACTGCTGTTTCACTTTTCTACCGGAGTTTCAGTGGAGAATGGTGCGATTGAGGGAGTAATAGACAAGAAAGACGGTTCAAGCAAGATCTTTGTCCTGTACCTTCAAAAGACCATTAAATTCGAGATCACTTCGCTTTCATATGAGAACGGATCGGTGAATGTTTCGTGGAACAGTATACCCGGATCAGAATACTATGAGGTCGGAAAACTGGAAAATGGCTCCTTTACTGTTATATCTTCACAGCTTTACAACACCAGTTTCAAGGATGAGAATATAGAATACGGCAGAAGATACACATATCAGGTGAGAGCCAAAACGGATGACGGCTATATTTATACGGAGCCGAAGACGATCGAAATCCCGGTATATTCTGAAGACCTCATTAAAACATACCCCAATCCCGCAAGGGACAAGATCACCTTCTCAGAGCTTCCTGAAAACGGCAAGGTTAAGATCTACAGCCTTTCGGGCGAACTTCTGAAGACCATTGAGATTGACCAGACAACAGAAGAGTGGAATCTAAGGAACGATTCAGAAAAAGAAATCACATCAGGAATATACCTCTTTGTCATTGTTGACAGCGGTGGAAAGCCGTTGAAAAAGGGAAAGGTTGCAGTTTTAAGATAATATTTGCAAATACTGATAATTTTTGACTTTCCATTCCTAAAATATTACAATACCACAGACAAGTAGATTAGATATGGACAAAGACGGCAATCTTCATTATTCATACTATTACGATTATCGCACTGAACATGAAAGATACAGTGAAGATGAAAATTGGACAGGGCCTACACACAATATATCACACCTTAGGGGAAATATGGATGGAGATTCATATGGCGAATATGATAATGTCAATTTTGCCCGGGGAGTGTCGGGAGAACTTTTTCTTTCCGTGTACGATAACCGTATTTTAAAGATAGTTTGCGCAAACGGCCCTGAACCCGTAGAACTAAGTAGATCCGAATTTCCTGTCTATAACAAGGTTACCGGAGTCATGGACAGAAGCGATATCTTTCATATGTTCCTTGGCTCTTATGACGGAAGTATAATTGAGCACAGCATTGATCTGAATAGTTACACACTGAATAAGACCCAGACCATTTCAACGGGTTTCAATACTCTTATGGGCTTTTGCAGTTCTGTTTCCGCAAGCGGAGATATCTATCTGGGATACCTTGATAATTACAGCGATATCTACATCTACAGAATACCGGCGGAGGAAAAGGAATTGATCGGAAAACTGGAATTCTACACTTTAGATGATATCCTTGTTGATCCTACAGAATATCTCCCCGAAAAAGGGGATACATTCAAGGTGAAGTATATACTTGAATATGATGATGGAAGTGAGTTTACGGGATACAATGAGAAGAAGACGGTGAAATTTTCTCTTGAAGGAACTAAATCCGGTGAAATGCCGCTTGAATTTGTCTGGTACGATGATTCCACAGAAATGAAATCAGTGCCGCTTGAAGCCGGATCAAATGAAATAGAATGTCCTTTTCATCTCAATAGTACAAGTTACTTCGGCGTAGCGGGCGTGAGCGCCGCAGTTTATCCTAACGAGACGGATCCTGAAAAATCTTCCGAAGCAACCGCTGAAACAAGAAAGGAACTGCCGGAAGATATTGATAACGACAATATGGCGGATAGGTGGGAAAGGGAGTATCTGGAATTCTATGACTATACAGACATCGAACAATTCAAACCGGAAGATGATATTGAGAAGAACGATAAGATAGGAGCAATTGGAGACGGCTTAACGAACCTTTCCGAATATATGGGGTATTGGTTAGATGGAACTGATTATCGGTTGGAACCTGATGAATTGGAGATATTATATAAAGAAACGATGCCGTTTCCACTGACATCAAAGAACTATTGTGAAGAAGAATTATCCCTTAAAGTAATTGAGATACCAGGGAGCTCACTTTTTAAACTCAATGACCGGATATCAGCTAAGAAAACTATTTGGCCGCAAAGGGAAGATGTACGTACAGTCATTAATGACGATGGAATACTTACCGATTCCTATGGTGACCAGGATGGCACAACAAAAGGATATATGTACCCTTCCAATGTCGGGACCGGTGGTGGTAAATTCATTATTTATCTAGGAACTCTGAATAATTTCTTGGGCGGAAAAGAGGAGCTTGAAAACCAATTTCAACAGAAGAATCTAGTCTATAAGAATTGGGTCCACGAGAGTTTTGGAAGTAAGCAAATAAAAACATTTAGGGTTACTTACTACTGCTATATAAAAGATTCTACGGTAAATAAATTACTCGAGTATTGGGCAAATGTTGACTTCTCTGGAAAGGATATTGATGGCGATGGTAAACTTGGCTGGGTGAATATTATGGATATACTTGACAACAGCAATCGTCAAAGTGATGACCTTATATTTGGGCACGATACAAATTGGTTTATTAATAGAACTTTTTTACATGAATTAGGACATTTATTTGGCTTAGGCCATTTTATTAAGGATTCAGGTGGTAAAATATTAGAGGAATATGCAGTTATTTCCCTAAACCCACTATCAAAACCATCTGTTATGTTCCACGGGCTTTGCGGTCATCCATCTATTGATAAATTGCGGTATTCTGAAGATGAAAGGAAAAATATTATTTTGAAGAATTAAAGGAGCGTTAAACATGAAGATATTAAAAAGTATTATTACGGGTTTTGCCTTGCTTGTACTGACTTCGTCAATGTGTTCTAATAATAGACCCGAAACTGATGCGTATTATTACGGAAGTTTTGATGATATATTTATTACGATTGTTTCGGAAAGGATTGTGTATAACTCACCTGATGAGTGTATTATCAACTTTACTTTTAAAAACATTGGGAAAAGACACATTGCATACTACGGAACCTCCCCTTTCCATGAATTATATTTAAGCTTTTCGGGTGATCATTCAGAGGATATTCGTAGAATTTATCAACAGGGATTTTCTGGTGTTTCTGGCAGTATGGGAAGTTATATTAAACCCGGAGGAGTAGAATTCTCGAAATTTGACCTTGCTGAGGTAACTAATCTAAAAGAATTCTTAAAACCATCAATAATAAGGGTTAATTCTGAATATAGAATTGATAAACAAGGTCCCAATTTTTCAGAACCCTTAGGTTGGAAATCAGGAAACTCATTCCGCCTATTTATAAACATGGAATCTGAACTCGTCAACAGTTCTCTTATCGTCGAACCTCACAAATGGAATACTGCATGGGAGAAGGAGCAAAGCGATGCGGGTGTATTCACCGTATTCCTTGGAAATATCGATGGTTACTCCGTCAAAGATATAAAGCAGGATACAGTGTTATTCAACGGGACTTTGAAGCCGGTGAATATTAAGATCACAGGCAGTCACAAAGATATGAAGGGAAAAGTCATGATGCTCAAATTCAAAAAGAAAGAAGGGATGGAATATCTTGGCATCAAGGAGCCGGGAGATATAAAAAAAATAAATATTTCGGGGCAGTTGAACGATGATAAATGGTTCCATGCAGAGGCTGAAGTTGAGATCGAAGGCGCAAAGGAAAAGGGAAGTCAATGAAAAGGATAACGGTACTTTTTCTAATTGTCCTTGGTATGATGACATTCTCAGCCAACTTCAATCTGGCCGTATATGAAAGGTCCGATTTTGAATTTTCTGTTTACCTTGAGAACCTTGATTCGGATATTGATATTCGATTTGCACATGTACCTGACTATATCAGCGATCTCCGGTATGAAAGAACCGATAATATGCTGCTGTTTCACTTTTCCACGGGGATTTCAGTAGAGACCGGAGCGATCGAAGCAATAATTGACAAGGAAGACGGTTCAAGCAAGATCTTTGTCCTGTATCTTCAGAAGACTACCAAATTCGAGATAACTTCGCTTTCATATGAGAACGGATCGGTGAATGTTTCGTGGAACAGTGTTCCCTGTGCAGAGTATTATGAGGTGGAAAAACTTGAAAATGACTCCTTTACTGTTATATCTTCACAACTTTACAACACCAGTTTCAAGGATGAGAATATAGAATACGGCAGAAGATACACATATCAGGTGAGAGCCAAAACGGATGACGGCTATATTTACACGGAGCAAAAGGCGATTGAGATCCCGGCATATTCTGAAGATCTTATTAAAACATACCCCAATCCCGCAAGGGACAAGATCACCTTCTCGGAGCTTCCTGAAAACGGCAAAGTTAATATCTTTAGCCTTTCTGGCGAACTTCTGAAGACAATACAAATTGAAAACCCTTCGGAAGAATGGAGGCTTGATAATAGTTCTGGAATATTTGTATCATCCGGTATTTACCTATATGTCATTGTTGACAGCGGTGGAAAGCCAGTGAAAAAGGGAAAGATTGCAGTTTTAAGATAATATTTGCAAATACTGATAATTTTTGACTTTCCATTCCTAAAATATTACAATACCGCAGACAAGTAGATTAGATATGGACAAAGACGGCAATCTTCATTATTCATACTATTACGATTATCGCACTGAACATGAAAGATACAGTGAAGATGAAAATTGGACCAGGCCTACACACAATATATCACACCTTAGGGGGAATATGGATGGAAATTCATATGGCGAATATGATAATGTCAATTTTGCCCGGGGAGTGTCGGGAGAATTGTACATGTCAGTGTATGATGATCGTATAGCAAAGATCGTTTGCGCGAACGGTACTGAACCTATAGAACTCCTTGGCTCTGAATTCACTGGTTATGACAAGAACAAAACGGTGAAATTCTCTTTGAGAGGTACCAAAGAAGGTGATGCTCCCTTTGAATTCATCTGGAGCGATGATACTACGGAAGAAAAATCGGTGATCCTTGAGGCAGGTGAAAACACCGTGGATTGTCCTGTTAATCTGAAGAGTACCAGTTATTTCGGAGTGGTGGGTGTGACTGCCGGGATTTATGACGGACAGGATGATATAGAATCAGATTACGAAGCGGAAAATGAGATGCCCGAGGATACCGACAATGATCTCATGGCGGATTGCTGGGAAAGGGAGTATCTGGAATTCTATGACTATACAGACATCAAACAATTCAAACCAGAAGATGATATTGAGAATGTCAATGGGATATTACAGCTTGGAGATGATGCAACAAATCTTGATGAGTATAGAGGTTATCTGGATGAATATGGATTCCGCAGGTTTGGGCCTGATGAAAAGGATGTTCTCATTGAAATTGTAGAATTGGCTAAGCCGTGGTTGCAGTATTTATCTGAAGATGTGGGTTTGAACATTATAAGATCTAAAGTTGAAGGTTTTGACACATACGGAAATCCAAACAAATGTATGATCACGATAGATGATTCATATGATCATAAACCACAGAATTGGTATAATTCAAATATTACGGAAGTTCAAAACGATGGAAATTTTCTGAATGATCTGGAAATAACCGGAGATTCTTATTATTCTACAGAACAAGGTTCTTTTGGCACCACATTTAACCGGGATTTTGGAAAAGGCTGGGGAATGATATACATTTTTAAAGAGACCCTTTTAAATCTGTATGAAAAAAACAGACTTGAAGACCTTTTAGTGATTTTGAATGGGGAAGTAATAGGGAATAAATTTGACAAAGATATTATAATCAGATATAAAACAGAAAGTGGTGTATGGAGATTTAAGCCACTCAACCCATATTTACTTTATAAAAATGGAATTGCAATTTCTACCAATCTTAAGTTGAAATACGATGGAGATGAAGACGATACAACATATTATGGAAGAAGTTATGATGAATATCTCAATGTTATTTTTCTCCACGAGGCCGGACACATTTTTGGTCTTGAACATTGTGGTCTAAAAGAAAACTCTGTTATGGGCTCAACTCTATTGAGACCTGCCTATGATTTGAATTATTTAGAAAGCGAGATCAGAAAGATTGATCTGAAAAATTGAGGAGGATTAGATGAAACGAATAATAAACATATGCATTATACTACTTCTTTGTGTGATTATTTCCGGCTCAGGGAAAACTATGGATACAATGGAATATTCTTACTCAGAAACGGATATTGATTTGAAGCTATCATTTGATAAAGTCAATTTTACATCATCCGATTACGAGCTTTACATAACTATTTCAGTAGGAAACTTAACAGATAGAACTCTTTCAATCTCACCACCCTTAATTGAATACTATGATTCATGTTTCAAACTTAAAGATAATGATACAAATTCTCCACTTAAACATGATTACTGGGAGAAGCATGGGAGTTACATTGGGCCCCCAGTGACTTTCGCATACGAGATAGACTCTGGAGGTACAAAGGTATTTAACTTCAATATGGTGCGGGCATATAATATTGAAGAGATTGTGTCCCCTGAAGTATTAGCAATTTCTGGTTATTTCCCAATAATATCTTGCGAAGAAGAAAGTCAAGGAGTTATGGATTGTGGACCCTCTGGTGAGAAAGAGTCAAATAAGGTTAGGTTATTTGTTAACATGGAGAACGATCTTGTAAATAATTCAATCATTGTCGAACCTCACAAATGGAACACCGCCTGGGAAAAGGAGCAAAGCGATGCGGGTGTATTCACCGTATTCCTTGGGAATATCGATGGTTACTCTGTTAAGGATATCAAGCAGGATACAGTATTGTTCAACGGTACTTTGAAGCCGGTGGATATTAAGATCACAGGCAGTCACAAAGATATGAAGGGAAAAGTCATGATGCTCAAATTCAAAAAGAAAGAAGGGATGGAATATCTTGGTATCAAAGAGCCGGGAGATATAAAAAAAATAAATATTTCTGGGCAGTTGAACGATGACAAATGGTTCCATGCAGAGGCCGAAGTTGAGATCGAAGGCGCAAAGAAAAAGGGCAATAAATGAAAAAAATAATACTTTTTCTCTTTCTTTGTGTACTTTCTTCGATTGCATTTTCTTCCTATAGAATCATCAAGGATGATTTGACTTATCATAGACCTCAACAAGGTGAAATAAGTATTGGAATATTTCCAGTAATGAGGTTCTATGAAATCGGTGAAGAAATTCAGATTTTAGGACGAATTGAAAATAAAACAGACAAAGC
The DNA here is from genome assembly GCA_023133295.1 of bacterium. Classification (GTDB taxonomy): domain Bacteria; phylum AUK180; class AUK180; order AUK180; family AUK180; genus JAGLWT01. Next base: position 24,636 of record JAGLWT010000148.1, read on the forward strand.
TTTTTTTATTGAACCTTTAGATGGCGCAATTTTCAATATATACAACGAAAATAATGAAAATATTGATGAGAGAGATTTCGGAGATGATATGCCAATCAAAGAGCCCTGTGGGTATTGCATTGACAATGAGGATAGAATTTACGAAGGTCTTCTTGATTTAAGTTGGTGGTATGATTTTCCCGAACAGTATGTTGGTAAATATGTGATGCAATCATTATTCCCTATTTTCCCAGAAAATATGTTAGAAGGTAGTTTCACTAAATATATACAAAAAGCTCCTTTGGGTTATTTGAAATCCAATACGGTAACCTTTTCAATAATGAGTGAAACTGATTTCTGTTTTGGAGAAGTGACATTTAATCCTCACAAATGGAATATGCAGTGGCGCTCATCGGAACCGGAAGGATTGATTAACTGCTGGATAGGCGATATCGAAGGATACAGTGTAAAGGACATTGATACAGAAGAGATCTATCTGAACGGGTATGTTAGGCCTGTATATGCAAAGGTGGTGAAAAAACACAAAGGATTTGACGGAAAGGTGCTTCACCTGAAATTCAAACATAAAGATGTCATCTGGGCAGTTGGAGAGGTGATGTATGACAAGGAAATGCAAGCCCCATGTACCGGAGTGAATATACAGGGTGTTATGACTGACGGGAAGGTATTCGAGACAGAAACAAAGGTAGAAATACTAAATCCCAAGTTTGGAAGAAGCGAATGAAAAGGATAACAGTACTCCTTCTGATTGTCTTTGCCGTGTTGACATTCTCCGCCAACTTCAATCTGGCCGTATATGAAAGGTCCGATTTCGAATTCGCTGTATATCTTGAGAATCAAGATTCGGTTATTGATATTCGATTTACTCACGTACCTGACTATATCAGCGATCTCCGGTATGAAAGAAACGAAAATCTGTTGTTGTTTCATTTTTCTACCGGAACTTCTGTGGAGAATGGTGCGATCGAGGGAATAATAGACAAGGAAGACGGTTCAAGCAAGATCTTTGTCCTGTACCTTCAGAAGACCACTAAATTCGAGATCACTTCCCTTTCATATGAGAACGGATCGGTGAATATTTCGTGGAACAGTGTTCCCTGTGCAGAGTATTATGAGGCAGGAAAACTTGAAAATGACTCCTTCAATGTCATATCTTCACAGCTTTACAATACCAGTTTCAAGGATGAGAATATAGAATATGGCAGAAGCTACATATATCAGGTGAGAGCCAAAACGGATGACGGCTATATTTATACGGAACCGAAAACAATTGAGATTCCTGTATACTCGGAAGACCTTATTAAAACATACCCCAATCCCGCAAGGGACAAGATCACCTTCTCGGAACTCCCTGAAAACGGCAAGGTTAATATCTATAGCCTTTCGGGCGAACTTCTGAAGACCATTGAGATCGACCAGACAACGGAAGAGTGGAATCTAAGGAACGATTCAGAAAAAGAAATCACATCAGGGATATACTTGTTCACAATTACTGACAATATGGGAAGGCCTCTTAAAACCGGCAAAGTTGCGGTGGTGAGGTAGAACGTACGCAGTAGCTCAGTGGAACAAAAGAAATAGATTAGAGGGTGATAGGTTTGTAGGTAGAGAAAGATGGATTCTTTGCGATGCTCAGGATAACAGGATACAGTGAAAATGAATAGTGAATAATGGACAGGTGAAGCAGAGAAATTGACATCTGATTTCCTCACATTACATACCACACTTTGCGCTCAAGTTTGTATTTTAACCGTTTTTTTTATAGAATACTCCATAATGAAGGCCTTTAATTCTATAATGCTTATTCTTTCGCCTTTCATGCCGCTTTTTTTTGCGGCAATGGGAGGGATATTATCTGAAAGAGTGGGGATAATAAATATCGCATTGGAGGGTTTTTTGATCATTTCCGCGTTCGTGGCAGGAGTTGTGTACTTCTACACCTCAAGCATTATCCTTGCAATACTTGCGGGATGCGCGTCCTCAGGGCTTGCCGGACTTCTGCATTATTTCTTGACGGTCAAGTTAAGACTGAATCACATAGTCAGCGGATTGGGGATCAATATATTCGCGTCGGGTATCACGGTTTATATCACTTCAATGCTTTTTGATCAGAGCAGATCCTTCCAGGTCGGAGTAAAAGGTAGTGTTCTCCCCGTGTTCCTGCTCATTGCGGCATTTGTACTGATCACGATATCACTCTTTTTTAACAAGACGCCGATCGGTCTGAGATACAAAGCTGTGGGAGAGAATCCCTTTGATGCGAAAGTCCTTGGGATCCGTGTCAATAACTATAGAGCGATAGGATTATTCGCCTCTGGTTTTATTACCGGTATCGGCGGAGCGTTCCTGGTCCTTCAATCGGGGAGTTTTGTAAAGGATATTGCTGCAGGAAGGGGATATATTGCATTGGCGGCAGTGATATTTGGAAATTGGAAACCCCTGCCGGCGGCCTTGGGCGCTCTGATATTCGCCGGATTCGATTGGCTCGGTACATCATTGCAGGGCCGCTTTCTTCCCGATCAAATACTTAGAATGCTTCCCTATATAATCACAATTATCGCATTGGCGGGCATATTCAAGAAGGCATCTCCTCCTGCCGCATTGGGGCGAATATGAGTGGGACTCTAACAATAGTAGGTGCTCCCATAGGCAATCTTGCTTCGGTTGATTCTCTTTTCGCAAAGGCGCTTAAGAAAGCTGACCTGATCCTTTGTGAGGATACACGCGTCACAGGCAAACTGTTGAACCTGAAGGGGATAACTCCGGTTAAGATGATGTCATACCGTGAGGAGAATGAGGAGCGTATGGCAAAGAAGGCATTGGAATTCCTGGCGCAGGGTCTTCATATTGTTCTTTTGTCCGATGCCGGAATGCCTCTGGTCTCTGATCCGGGGTACCGGCTTGTGCATATGGCGACTGAGAGCGGGTATGAGACCTCTGTGGTTCACGGGCCCAGCGCTTTTATGGAAGCCCTTCTGAGATCTGGTTTTGGGACGGATAGATTTGTATTTCTGGGATTTCTTCCTAAAAAGGGCAAGAAACTCACCGAGGCCGTGGAATTGATGAGTGGATATGATATGACATTTGTATTCTATGAATCGCCATATCGCATAAGAAAGACAATGAAGCTCTTGCAGGACCGTCTTCCGGAATCCAGGTATGCGATTTGCAGGGAGTTGACCAAGATGCATGAGGAATTTTTAAGAGGCCAACTCTCCCAATTGAATATTCTCGATATCAAGGAGAAGGGAGAATTTACGGTCGTATTGAGGAGAGAAAGATGAATAAACGCATGATCACAATACTTATAGCAGCAATGGTCCTGAGTGTATTTTCGGGTTGCGGCTATATAAAGAGCGAGATAAAGGCCGGCAAGATAAAGAAAGGGCTTGAAGGCGAGTCCTTAAAGAAGTATTATATCCTTTCTCTCTTTGCCACTCACTCCGAAGCAAAGGCATATCTCCTAATGGAAAATGAAGATCAGAGAAACAGTTACCTCAAAGAATTCTGGATGATGTATGACCCCGACATATCAAGCACAAGAAATTCATTCTATGCGGAATTGCTAAAAAGGTATTCATATGCTAAACTCAAATTTCCATATATGAGGCGCTCCGGGGAGAAGACCGACATGGGCAGAATGTATATTAAATATGGGGCTCCGGTAGAGATCCAAAGAAATCCTCAGGATATTGAGAGGGAAGATTTTCAAGAGGTTATAGTGTGGGAGTATGAAGAACCCAGGATGTTCAATATAGGCTTCAAAGACGAGAACGGCACCGGCAGCTATAATCTTATTCCCAATTATGAGGTAATTCCTACGGTAACCGGCAAGGAATTTAGACATAGGACCTTGAAAGAGGTTCGCGAATGGAGGACAAGCCATGAAGAGAATAATTAGTTTTATCATCATTTTAATTTCAATGCTTACATTTGCTCAGCATGACCCGGTCGTTTACCGCGGTTCCGGCGCCAGCGGAACATATATCCGCATTTGTCAGAGGGTTGATTTCAGTGATTTTACTCTGAGTAAGGATCTGCGGTTCAGGATATCTTACAAGGTGAGCACCAGGGATGGTGAATTGATATTCAAACGCCGCGATTATCAGGAAATTAACGGAAAGGAGATCCTTGAACAGAAGATCATCTTTTTTTCTTCATCAGTTTGGGGAGATATACAGCCCGGTGAGTATGAGGTCGAGGTTTCCATCGTTGAATTGGAGAATAAGACAAGAGTAAAGACCGGAACTTCAATTGTTATAAAGGAAAGCGAATTTCATGATGATGTGTTCGCCTGGTCGGGGCAGGATCTCAATCTCTCTTCCAAAGAAGCCTATTCCGGTGAGACCTTTACCTTTACCACCGATATCGAGAACAATTCCGTAATGAAATGGAGATTTTTCATCTCCGGACAGAATGGAGAGCGTTATTATGAGATGAGCTCATCCACCACTACTGAAAAAGGTGTTTCGCGCCTTGTTTCTACGGGCATTGATTCGCTGTATTTGGGAGAAGGGGAATTTACCGCAACCTTTGAAGCGAACTTCTCTGATCGAGATGATCCCATTGTCAATTCACGGGAATTTTCAATCAAGCACCCGCCATTTCCGATCGACCTGAATGCCTATACACCACTTAAATACATCATTAGTTCTACCGGTGGATACGTTGGCGCGATGTCCAATTTTGGCGGTTATTCCGCAACTGTAGTATTTCCTGTGCTCTTACCCAATAAAAGTGTTGCCGGTATGATCGAGTCGCGGTATGTGATCACTGATAATATCTCCGCTCTCAGAGGCTCTCTTTCATATAAGGTATTTTTCAACCACAAAAAAGAAGCGATCAAGCTTGACATTCTGGCTACACTTAATTCGAGCGATGTGGATCTTTCCCTGATAAACATGGATATCGCAAATAATCCCGCGAACCCCATGGAAATAAACAAAGACAATTTCATCGTTTCCACGATCGGTATAGGGCCGTATGTACGGAAAATACATGAACTGAAGCGGTCTGACCCTTTTCAGATCTTTCCGTATTTTGCCATCAATATTAAATACGAGGGAGGTGACCTTATATCCTTCAAGGGCTTTATCCCCGGCATGTACACATATTTGAGAATGATCCTGCGTTATGATTATCATGGAAATAATAAGAGCTTATACATGAGCAATTCAGGTATAACCAAACCCATATTGCCTCTATTCGGGGGTTTCTATGAAAGGACATCAGGTGATAAATATTTGGTGGGCCTTGCGAATCTTCAGATGGAAAAAAGCACATCTTCCCGGATCGATACTTTTAAATTGTTGAATTATCTGAAGGGAACTAAAGTTGAGTGAAATAAAAACAGGTATTCAGAAATATCTGGTCGCCATTCTCGGGATTTCCGGTGTACTTCTGTCACCGCTGCACCCACTGCCCGGCCTGGCGGTCGCTTTGATCTGTTCGGCGGTCCTTAATTACATCGAACCCGTATTTTCCAATCTCGTGATCCTTTTGTCAATTTCAAGCGGGGTCTATTTGACGATGAAAGGCATGATCACGGGATATACGCTTCTTTCAATAATAGTCGCGATCGCGGCGGTCTTCTATTTTCGCGGTAAACTTTTGGAGAGTGAGAACATATTCCGCTCACGCAAACAAAGCAGCCGGGAGGATATTTCCTATAACTCAGACATCCTGGAAAAGAACCGTTCACAGATCGATTACTTTGATATCAAGATCGAGGATTACAAGTATCTGACACGCGGTTTACTGGATATCACCAATCTTCTGGATCAGGACAAGGACCTTGCCGCTCTGCTTCAATATTCTTCAAAATATTTCAAAGGCACCGGGTACGTACTTAGGTATGAGGACAGAAATTGGGTATTGAAGGAAAAGCATGGCCGTGGAAATGTGAATGTTGAAAACTTTAATTTCCAATCCGGCATCCTCAAAGATGTGATCATGAAAAAGAAGACCCTCTATGTAGAGAATATCGACTCGGACTTTCATTATACCTTCATCAACGGAATAAAGACCATCAAATCCACCATAGTTTTTCCCATACTGGTGAATTATCGGGTAGAAGGACTTTTAAAATGGGATTTTGCAGTTCCCACGGAATTTGAATACCATAAGATCAAGATCATTCAGACACTTGTTCATTTCACTTCATTGAACCTTTCACTTCTTAACACGCTTGAAGAGCTGGAAAAGGTAAGTATCATCGATGAGCTCACTCAGATCTACAATAAAAAGGAATTCGATTCGCGGCTGAAGGATTTTGTAAAGACGGGCAGGAATTTAGGAAAACCCCTTTCACTGCTGATGATCGATATTGATCATTTCAAGCAGGTAAACGATACATATGGCCATCTGGACGGGGATCTGGTACTATCACAGCTTTCTGCTTTATTGAAGAAGTATGTGAGGATATCCGACATCATATTCAGGTATGGCGGTGAAGAATTTGCCGTGATACTCCCTGATACCTCTGAAAGTGATGCCGCTATCCTTGCCAAGCGCCTATGTAAAAGTACCGAAGAGAATACATTCTATTTGAAAAAGAAAAGGATCCGCCTGACGGTCACGGTCGGGGTCTCAGAGCTGACCAATGAGATATATACTCCGAAGATGATGATCGAAACGGCGGACAGTGCTTTGTATTGGGGCAAGGAGAATGGAAGGAATCGTGTTATATGTTACTCAGAGATAAAAGAAAAGCGATAATATTAGGCTCCGGCGGCGCCAAAGGCCTCGCACATCTCGGAGTGTGGAAAGTACTCAAGGAGATGGGAATGGACTCCTTGGATTTTATCGCCGGCACATCCATGGGGGCTGTGATCGGGGCGATGATGGCTAATAACCTCAATGTCTTGGAGCTCATTCGAGTAATGAGAAATATGTCGCAGACGGATTGGCTCAAGATCTTTTCTCCCCACATTCCGGTCTCGGGCTTTGTTTCGGGTAGGAATGTCAGAAAATTTCTGGAAAAATTCCTAACGGTAAACCAGATTGAAGAATTACAGGTACCGTTCGGCTGCGCTGCCTACAATTACGATCTTTGTGACCCCGAATTCCTGACTTCAGGAGGATTATTAGACGCTCTCAGGGCCAGTATGTCCATACCTATCATCTTTGATCCCTATAAGATAGGGGATACATACTATCTTGACGGCGGCCTCGGGAATCCGCTTCCCATTAAGGATGTAGAAGCGCTCGGCATCGATAAATATCTCGTCGTTAATGTTCTGCAGAAGCCGGTCAAAAGGGATATTGACAAGGCATTGCTGAAGCGCCTGAATATTTTAAAAAGAAAGCACAAAGAAGACGAACCCAAATTATTCGATATCGCCCTTAGAAATATCTCTATCATTGAATGGGAACTGGCGAGAAGTCAGTTGGAGCTGCATAAGCCCAAATATCTAGTCACGATCGACACCTCCGAGTTCAATATTCTGCAATACCATTCAGCGAAGGAGATCATCCTTCAGGGTGAGAATGCCGCTCTGAGAGAGCGTGATATGTTGGAAGATTTCCTGAAAGGATGACAAGCAAATAGTGAATAGTGGAGAAATGAAGAATGAAGAATGGGGAAAGGAACGGAAACACATCCGTAACCGGAAAAACACAATTTCGTTTCCTTCACTAAAATCAGCGGTAACAAATATAGAAGGCCGGAGCGTAGGTAGATATGGGACATGCTTCGCAGTGCACCAGTGGACCCAGGGACAAGTGCACCAAATGGGTGATAGGTTGATAGGGTGATAAGTTGATAGGTGCAGAAAGAAGAATGAAAAAATGTAGAATATTTGTAGGGACAGGGCTTGACCTGTCCTCTGTCACTGAAAGAGAGACGGGTGTGATATTGCTTTGTTCTCCTCACTTTACACCTCACACACCACACTTCTCACATCGTTCGTGCCGAACGACCGACTGTCCCGGTGTAAAAGTTCCAAGCAAAGAGTTGACAGGAAGCAGAGCGTGTAAACTCTTTGCCTTCTTAATTATTGCCGTTGTTCTATGTTTCTCCGTATCAATATTCGCCGGGGATACTACAGTTGCGCTTATTGAGCTGAATATACTTCACACGAATGATATTCACGGCCATATTAAGCCCTATTCCAATGGTATTGGCGGAATGGTGAACCTTGAAGCCCATGTGAAGAAATTGAGGGCAGAGGGCCGCTGCGATCTTCTAATAGATTCCGGGGATCTCATTCATAAAGGGAACTCCATAGATCTTAACTCTCATGGCGAGGCGACCTTCAAGTTATTTGATCTTCTGGAATATGATATCTTCACTCCGGGAAATAATGAGCTGAAGGAGCCGTTTCAGAGGTATCTGGCATTCAGGGATTCCCTTGATGCGCCCTTTATCGGGTGTAATATCAAAAATAACGGCGCGAGTATCTTTGATGACGCATATAAGGCCTTTGACCTTAAAGGGATAAAGATCGCCGTCGTGGGGCTTTCCTATTGCGGAAAGAACTCCTATGTCAAGGGCAGGTATGACGGATGGGACAATGTTGAATTCCTGCCATGGGAGAAGGCATTGGCAAATACCTTCTCTTCAATGGAAAAGGCCGATATCATCATATTGGTATCTCATAACGGTATGGACTTTGACAGGAATGTGCTGACAAAATTTCCGCAGATCGATATAGTGATCTCCGGACATGATCATCGTATCACAAAAACGCCGGATAAGGCAGCGGATTCAATTCTTGTCGAGACCGGATGCTATCTCAATGATCTGGGCATTCTGACATTGCTGGTTTCTGCAGAGGATAAAAAGATCTCCGATGTGAAATATGAATTGATCCCGCTTGTTCCCCTCGGCAAAGGCAAGGGTAAATTGGCAAGAAGGATCAGAAAATACGATAGAAAATACAATAAGAAAGGCAAAGAAGTGCTGGGATATCTCAAAGAATCCCTGGATTCATTTGAAAGATCAGCGGAATTTACCGCCCGGGCTTTCTGCCGCAGCGCAAAGACGGATTTTGCACTCATCAACGATGGCAGTGAGAGGGAATTCCTGCCGGCCGGCCCCGTCACCGCGGAATGGCTGAGGATGAAGTCGCCGTATCAGAATGACCTTGTGGTCGCCGAAGTCGATGTAGAGAGGATAAGAGCCCTTGTGGAGCGATTTAAGGGGCAGAATGTCCTCTTCTTCTGGTCAAATGCGGATCTCCCCGAAAAGGGTACTGTCAAGGTCGCGATGGATTCCTATCTTGCCGAAGCAATGAAACTGGAAAGCACTGCTGCGGGCATGACGGAATTTGAATCCCAGGCGGATTATTTGTCCACCACCGGCACCATCGAAGGTAAGTGAAGCGTTTTTTAGAACCCTTTTTACTGATAATCGTTCTCCTTTTCCTTGTGAATCTACTCATGAATTTCACCTTGAAAAATATCGCTGTACCGGGCCGTGACGGCTACGGTTTCATATCTCCCGATGCCGAATTGGGATTCTACCATAATCCATCCTTGAGCTTTCGTACACAGGACAAAGGGCGTGTCTGGAACGATGAAAGGGGATTCAGGCCATGCGGTACGGGTAATGTTTCCGCTGATACTATTTATGTTCTCGGTGATTCCATGATCGACCTTCTGGTGGATAATTGTAAGCTGCCCGCGGCCTTCATGGGGAGTGATTCTAAGGACAAAAGATATATCAGCTGCGGCTGTATGTCATTCTCAACGATGCAGGAATACATTTTATTAAAGAGGATACATCAGAAGTATCATGGCAAGGAATTCCATATATATGTTTACACGGGAAATGACCTCTTTCAGAATACACAGGGCATTTCAACCCTTCCGGTGATAAGAGAGACCGATGATGGATTTGAATTGATATCACCGGAGAAAACAAGAGGTATTCCCATTACGAAAAGATTTATACTATTTTCTATCATCGAGTCATATTTCTTCGGCAAGAATGAGGATGATCCGTCATACTGGCATGATCTGATGTATGGCTATACTCTCGATTCGATGGAAGAAAATCTCGATGAGATGCTGAATAAGACCGCATTCGTATTGAATCTGATAAATGAATATTCTACGGCAAATGATATCAGCGTAAAATATTGCATTATCCCAACATCAATGGAAATAACTTCTCCAAATGATGAGGGGGCAGTGAAAATGGCTCAATTGCGCCATGCATTTATTGATATATTGGCATCTCAGGGCGCTTCTTTTACGGATCTCACTCCCGTTATTGAAAAATTGTATGAGCCGGGCTTCTATGATCCCGTGAACTTTCATCTGACCTCTGATGCTTGGAAAAAGATAATAGCAGTGCACAAGTGACAAGAGTATAAAGAGAAATGAATAATGGGTAAGGTAACAAAAGAAATTGATATTTGCTTTTTTGTCCAAGAAGGATTAAAATATACATAGCATTCTTCTTGGAGGAGAAATGAACAATTCCAAAATCGCGATTTTAATAGGCCTTTTGCTTGTCTCCTGCGTGACCCAGGCACGAATGACCGTGGCTGTGCAGGACTTTACAGCTGAGAATTGTGAGGCCTATATCGGCGCGGTGAGCTCTCGTGAGTTCAGAAATGTACTTGTGGGGAACAAAGAGCTGACGGTTCTGGACAGAAGTTCAATGGAAATAATTCTCAAAGAGCAGGATTTTCAGATCTCCGGATGCACTTCTGCCGAATGTGCCATAGAGATGGGAAAATTGCTTGCCGCGAACTTCATCATTACAGGTACTGTATCAAAGATGGGCAATGCCTATTATATCAGCATCAATTGTATCGGCGTGGAAACAGGAGAGATCAAATACTCAAAGAGCAATTATATCGAAGGGGGAGTAGAGCTGGTCATGCCTCTGTCTCACAATCTTGCCGCCGAGTTTTCAAATCAGTACTTCGGGACCAATTTCCCAATGAGGGAATTATCCAGACAGATCGCTGCGCCCACCCCCAGCAATAACAATCTTCAGCTCAATCTTCAACCGCAGCTGCCCCTGATGAAAAAGGGAAACATATATTATCTCAGAGGGAAGAAGATGAACTGGAAGGACCTGAAAAAAGTATTGCGCGAAAATCCCGCAAGCGCCCCTTATTACCTGAAATATGACAAATTGGGCAAAGCCATGATACCTGTTGGGATAATAACTATCGCTTGTGAAGTTATTTTCCTGTCCTCAGGTATGGTATGGATGTTTTCATCACCGGATGATCTGGGCGACTCCTGGCTCTCTGAAGATGCGCGCGCCGCATGGGGGAAGGTTGCCATCATCACAGGAATCCCATTCGCCGCGGGACTGATAGTCCTCTTGGCGACGGCCGGGCCGGGTAAAACTCATTTGGAAAATGCTGTGAGGGCTTTTAACTCAGATCAGGCATCTAATTTGAAACTGAAGGGATTCTTCACCTTGAATGAGAATGGACCCCGAGGCGGACTCAGACTGGTATTTTGAGGGACAAAATACAATGGACAATTGACAATGGACAATGGACAATTACAGAATAGAACACAGAGAATTTCAATCTTATAAGATTTATCTCAACCTTGAACCTTTGAACCTGCGAACACGCGCCCGATAACGATAATGACAGTGTACAGGTCTAACCCTGTTCCAAGGATTATTCTCTCATTATTCACTGTTCATTGTTCATTGTTCACTTCTCTACAGGCCTCTACCCTCTGCTTAGCGGCATTCTTCATTGTATTATCCCACTTTACACTTCACACTTCACACTTATTAATGCCTCGTACTTCTGCTTCGCTTGTGCTCTGCGAAGCTATTGACTCCGTTTGATAAATATGTTACAATTCCCCTTCAATTAATCATTTATTATAAAATAATCTATTTGTATAACCGTTTGATTGAGTAGATGGAGGTTTGAGATGAACGATATCATGAAAGAACTTAAACAGATCTCTGAGATGAAGGATATTTCCTTTGAGGCAGCCAGAGAGATTTTAGAAGAGTCCATTAAACTTGGATTTATGGAGAAAAGTCAGAGGACTAAAGACAATGAGCTTTATCCGATATATATGCAGCGGATCACGATCCGGATAAGTGAAAAGAGAAACGATATTTCAATATCTTTTCACAAGGCCGTAGTGGAAGAAGTAAAGAATAAATGGCTGGAGATAGCGATCGATGACGAAAATCTCGCCGAGAAGAAGAGAAAATTGGGAGAAATGGTCAAGGTTACTGTCAGATTGAAACAGGTACCGAGGTCCATCGCCGCTAATATCAGAAAAATATTCAAGAACAAGATCCTGACCAAGGAAAAAGAAGGTGTCTATAAAGATTTTGAAGATAACAGGATCGGTAAGATCGTAATGGGAACCATCATCGGCAAAGAGAGAGAAAGCAGAGAGGTTATCGGCTTCAGGGTCGATCTTGACCGCATTTACGGATTTTTACCGAATGAAGAAGCGGTATTCTCCGATAAATACGGCATCGGCAAGAAGTATAAATTCCTCCTTGTGGATGTGCGTGAGGATGACGGCCAGAAGAGGATCATACTTTCCAGAAGAAGTCATGACTTCATCAAAGAATTGCTCAGACAGCAGATCCCTGAAGTGAAAGAAGGTTATGTTATTATCAAGAAGATCGTAAGAGAACCCGGTATAAGAACCAAGATATCCGTTTCTTCGGAAAATTCAAAACTTGATCCGGTAGGTGCCTGTGTCGGCCCCAGGGCTCAGAGGATCAGCGAGATCAGAAAGATCATCGGAGAGAAATTGGATGTTATACAGTACTCCGACAGTTTGGATGAGTATATCAAGAACTCATTGAAGCCCGCTACCATTAAAAAGATCATCATCAATAAAAGAAAGAAGAGGGTTCTGGTCATTGTGCCGGACGATACGGAGCAGCTTGGCCATGCGCTGGGAAGAAATGAATCAAACAGGACCTTGACCGGTGAATTGATCGGAATGTATGTTGAAATTAAAAAAGAAGACGATTATAAAAAACAACTCGAAAAGGAGAGAAACGCACTCTTGGTTTCCCGCAGCGTGCTTCTGGGTATCAAAGGAATAGATGAGGGCACCGCCCTCGGCCTTACCCAGCTATATGGGACACTTGAAGACATTTCTCTTCTGGATCCCGAGGAGATCATGGATGAATTCCCCGAGATCAAGAAACGCAAGGCTTCCAAGATCATAGAGCTCGCAAAGGCAAATATCGGCCGGCTTTATGAAGGAACCAAGGAAAAATAGAGGTGAGGTATGCGAAGACGAGACCTAGCAAAGGAATTCAATGTAGACTATAAGGTCATTCGGGAAATAATCGAAGCGAATTTCCCGGGTGAGGATTGGAAACTTTCCGCACGGAATGTAGAAGAAAATTTAGCCAATCTATATAGAGACAAGATCAAACAAGCCATAGAGAAACAAAAACCGGCAACCAAACCGAAAGCTATCATTGGAAAAGATGAGAAGTTAAAAGAGAAGATCTTAAAGAAAAAGAAACCGGCAAAGGCCAAGAAGGAAAAGGAAAAAGAAGAAGGGAAAAAGACCAAAAAAGCGGCATCGAAAACTACTTCCAAGGCAAAGACCAAGAAAACAAAAGCAAGTGAATCCAAAAAAGCACCCGCGAAGAAAGCCCCGAAAAAGGCGAGTAAAGAGGATAAAGCTGCGGCGTTAAAGGAAAAGGAAGAACAGAAAGCAGCGAAAGCGCTTGCAATTGCAGAGAAAGCAAGGAAAGAAGAGGAAAAAACCGCAAAGGCCAAAAAAGAGAAAGGCGAAAAAGAGCAAGAGGAAAGAAAGAGAAAGATCCTTCAAAGGCAGCAGCGTGAAAAGGATAAAAAGGAAAGGGATAAAAAAGAAAGACTGAAAAAGCAGGAAATGAGGAAGAAAAAAGACCTTGAGGATAAAAGGACCGCTGAAAAGAAGGTTAATGCTACTACCGACGCCGAGTTGATCGAAGCGAAAGGTGATAAGAGGCGGCCTTCACAGAAAAAGAAATATACGAAGAAAAAGGATGATGCGGCAGCGGCGGTCACAGCCAGCAAAAGAAGAGCCAAGCGTCTTATCTCAAAGGATTTCGATATTGACATTGAAACTGAACTCTATGAGCTTGAGCACAAGAATAAGAAGTCCGATTCACCCGATACTACGGTGGTATCCGCTCCCAAGACCCCAGTCAAGAAGCCCAAACCCAAATTGAGAAAGAAGAAGGGTGATATCAAAATAGATAAGCGCATACGCATACATGAGCGCAGCACAACTCTTGAAATCGCCAATTTCCTGGACATGGACGCCTTGGAGCTCATTAAGAAGATGAAAGAATTCGAGTTATGGCTTTCACCCACACAGCAATTGAGTTTCGAGGAGATCGACCTTATATCGCAGGTTCTGGAGATCGAAAATATCAACATCATAAGATTAGCGGATGAGGAGATCACCAAGGCCGAAGAAGATACAGAAGATGGTTTTAAAAGAGCTCCTGTAATAACAGTGATGGGACATATCGATCACGGCAAGACGACATTATTGGACGCTCTGCGCAACTCCAATGTCGCCGCTGAGGAAAGTGGCGGTATTACTCAGCATATAGGCGCATCTTATGTAGAAAACGAGCATGGTGAATTCTGTATGATCGATACCCCCGGGCATAGTGCATTTACAGCGATGAGGGCACGCGGAGCAAAGGTCTGCGACGTCGTGATCCTGGTGGTTGCCGCTGATGATGGTGTTAAACCTCAAACAGTGGAAGCGATCAATCATGCAAGGACCGCCGGTCTTCCTATAATAGTTGTCGTGAACAAGATCGATAAGAATAATGCGAAAACTGAAGTGGTAAAGACACAATTATCGTCCGAATATAATCTTCTGGATATCAATTATGGCGGTAAAACTCAATTCGTGGAAGTATCCGCTCTTAAAAAGACAAATATCGAGGCAGTTATTGATGCGATACAACTTCAATCGATCGAATTGAATTTGAACGCGGATCCCGGCAAACCCGCTACAGGCTTTGTTCTTGAAGCGCAGGTAATCAAGGGAATGGGTTCTGTGGCGACCGTAATTATTACGAATGGAACTCTCAATCCAAAAGATAACTTCGTATGCGGCACAACTTACGGCAGAGTAAAAACTCTATTCGGCAGTGGGAAAAAAGCTCTTGATAATCTGGGCCCGTCACATCCCGGTCAGATCTCTGGTTTCGCGGAACTTCCCGAGCCCGGTGATGTTGTGATCGTTGTGGCTGATGAAAAGGAAGCCAAAGAACAGGCTCAAGCCAAGAAGAGATTGATGGACGAAACAAAATTGGCATCCAATAAGAAGGTCGATATCGATTACCTTTTTGCTCAGGTCAGTGGTGACCTCAAGGAATTGAAGGTAATTGTGAAGACAGATGTCGTTGGTTCCGAAGGCGTCCTGAACGATCTTATGCAGCACTTCCAGCATAAGGATGTCAAGATAAACCTCATTCATTCAGCCGTAGGAGATATTACGGATAATGATGTATTTCTTGCCGCATCTTCTGACGCGATGATATTCGGTTTCAAGGTGAAGATCCCCAATGCTTTAAAAAAGACAATAGATAAGGAAAAGGTGCGTATCAATATGTTCTCAACTATTTTCGAGATCGAGGATTTCCTTAAAGAACTCATCGAAGGTAATATCGTGAAGGAAACAGAGGAGAAGATCAAGGGGCATGCTGAAATAAGAGCCATCTTTACGATCGGTAAAGTGAACAGGATCGCCGGATGTTACATGAAAGACGGTGCCGCTACAAGAAATTCATTTGTACGTGTGCTTAGAAAGGACGGGCTCCTTCATGAAGGCAATATCGAATCACTGAAGCGTGAGAAAAATGATGCAAAGGAGGTCAAGCAGGGACTTGAATTCGGTTTGAAGATAAAAGACTTCAATGATATAGAAGTCGGTGATGTTCTGGAGTTTTACATCTACGAGTAATAATGGTAGGTATTTTTCAGGTCGGGATGAAGATCCCGGGCCCAGTTTTCTCACTTAAGGAAAGAAGGAAGTATGCAAACTCCTTGAAAGATAGTTTAAAGAACCGCTTCAATATTTCCCTAAGAGAAGTTCCGGACGATAAGATCTTGAATTCTATCGAGTTCACCATCGCTTATGTAGCTTTAGATTCCGGAGAAATCGAAAAATTTCAATCATCGCTTTACAGCACTCTTGAGACATTATATGTAAACAGGGAAGTGATATGACGAGAAAGGATAGAACAGTTTACAGAAATAAGTTGGGTTCTCTGATAAAGAGGCGATTATACGACATTCTGTTAAACGATGCCGATGACAGAAGATTTGCCACGATAAGCGTTAAGAGACTGCAGCTTAACAGCGATATGTCCCTTGCGACCGTTTTTGTTGAAACATATGATAATACCCTTGATAAGGCAGCCTTGATCGCGGCTTTGAATAAGGCCAGCGGATTTTTTCACATATTATTGAAGAAGAGTCTTCACCTGAAGCGCATCCCCAATCTGGAGTTCAAGTACGATCATTCCACGGAGTATTATTTTCAGATAGGTGAAGTTATTGAGGATTTAAAGGACAATGACAGTTCAGAAATTGAAGAATGAAATAGAAAAGAGCCGCAGTGTTCTGGTTACGGCTCACAGGAATCCGGATGCAGATGCCGTATCTTCGCTGGCATTCGTGCTAGCCCTTTTACAAAAGAAAGGAAAGGTGCTGTACTATCACTTGGCCGGAGAAATAAATTTGAAGTGGAAAGATATCGTTTCAGGATTGCCGGGCAAACCCTATAAAGGGGAAGATGTGGATATTTCCATTTGTCTGGACTCTACTTCGCCTGAGCGTTTCGGAGAAGGGATAATCAAGGGCGTGGTCATAAATATAGATCATCATGTTTCCAACCGGCGCTATGGCGATATCAACCATGTGATGCCGGATATGTCATCGACCGCGGAGATAGTGTATTACCTTTTCAAGGATGAGATCGATTTTTTTAATGATTTCATGAAGGAGATGATCCTTTTAGGCATTCTTGGCGATACGGGCTTTCTCAAGTATGATAATGCGACAGCAAGCACCTTTCAGGCGGTCTCCGCTTTGATGTCAAGTGTGCCGTTGTTCGACATATATCAGAAGTATTATCAAGTCCTTACAATGGAGCATTTTGATTATTTCAGTTTTCTTATTTCCAAAATGAAGAAAGGGCAAGACGGGATCTACTACATCTCTTTGGACTTTGAGGAACTTGAAGATTCCTCTTTGAATTACGACGAGATATCAGAGCTCTTCGCATGGTTCAGGCCTTTGAAAGACGCTGAAGTCCTGCTTTTCTTCAGGGAGTTCCAAAAGGGCATATTCAGGATAAATTTTCGCGGAAACAATAATATCGATCTGAACAAGATCGCGAGGATATATGGAGGCGGCGGACACAGGAACGCTGCTGCGGCGAGTATCGAAGGAGATCTTGACGATATTCTTCCGAATGTATTTCAGTCGATCTCGGATGGAATGAAAGATGAATAAAGACATACACGGTTTTCTTTCGGTCGACAAACCCAAGGGGATGACCTCTTTTGATGTCTGCAATGTGATAAAAAAGAAATTCAAGATCCCAAAGGTGGGCCATAGCGGCACATTAGACCCTCAGGCTACCGGCTTACTTATTATCGCTTTGAATAAGGCTACAAGGGCCATTCGTTTTCTGCCTTCCACACAGAAAATATATTCAGTTACCATAGAATGGGGGCTTGAAACGGATTCATGGGATCTTGAAGGAAAGGTGGTAAGAAGAGAGAACAAAGTTCCTGACCCTGCCGCTGTCGCGAAGGCCATTCCCGATCTGATAGGGGAGCCGATCCTTCCCGTGCCTTATTTTTCCGCCAAGAAACTTAACGGACAGAGGATGTATAAATTAGCGAGAGAAGGGGATTACAGAAAGATCGAAAAAGCAATGAGAGTGGACAAGATAGAGATAACAGGAGATGATTCGCTCCGAATAACATGCGCCTCCGGGACATATGTGCGGAGCATCGTTTATCAAATAGGCGAGATGGTGGGCTGTCCCGCGACCACAGCTGAATTAACGCGCCTTCAAAATAACGGTTTTGACCTGAAAGACGCGCTTACCTTGGATCATCTATTGCAATGTGAGACGATTTATGATAAAATGGTTGACTTAAATGATGCTTTAAAAGAAATAAAGCCCGTTTACATCGACAGGAAGACCTACGATGCCTTGAGTCTGGGAAATATGCCTCCGAGGGCAGCTTTCAACGGCAGCGGCCTCTTCCGGCTTGTGTATAACGGGAAATTGGCGGCAGTGACCGAGGTCGGTGCTAAGATCAAGATAACAAACTTTACCTAGGGCTTGATCTCACACTTCAATGTGATGGTTCGGTTTTAGGCGGATGGAGGATATTATGATAGGAAAAGAAGCTACAAAAAAAATTATTGAGCATTACGGTGCCACGGATAAGGACTCCGGTTCTGTACAAGTACAGATCGCGATCCTTACTGAGAGGATAGTTAATCTATCCGGGCATCTGAAAGAGAACAAAAGGGATTTTAGTTCAAGAAGAGGACTTCTCAAGCTGATCGCAAGGCGAAAAAGCTTATTGAGATATCTTCAAAGAAAAAATTATGAAGGTTTTACCAAATTGGTAAAGGACCTGAAACTGAAATCCTAATCCGAGGAGGATAATTTGAAACAATACAATTTGAATTTAGGAAGCGAACAAGAACTAATTATAAAAACGGACTATTTCGCAAAACAAGCAAACGGATCAGTACTGGTCCAAATGGGAGGAACCGTGGTCCTGGCGACGGCGGTGATGTCAGCCAAGGATAAGAAGGGGCTGTCATTTTTTCCATTAAGTGTTGAATATAGAGAAAAAACCTATGCCGCGGGCAAGATCCCCGGTGGATTCTTTAAGAGAGAAGGCCGTCCTCACGAAGGTGAGATACTGGCTTGCAGAGAGATCGACAGGCCGATAAGGCCGTTGTTCCCGGACTGGCTGAAGAGAGAAGTGCAGATAAGTGTATTTGTACTTTCCTATGATGGCATCAATGCTGCGGATACACTGGGAATGATCGGAGCGTCATTGGCTCTGAGTATCTCGGATATCCCCTTTGACGGTCCCGTATCCGGTGTAAAACTGGTTCTGAAAGACGGCAATTGGGTAGTGAATCCCACATTCACTCTGGAAGATGTCAGCACGATCATTAATATGGTCGGAAAGGACGAAAATGTCGTGATGCTCGAGGGAAAACTCGAAGAGATATCAGATGACAAATTCCTTGAGGGCTTTGATGAGGCCTCAAAGGCCATTAAGAAACTCAATGAGTTCCAGCAGCAGATCAAAGATGAGATCGGAAAAGAGAAGATGGCAGCTCCTGAAGCCGCAGCTGATCCGCTTTCAGATGAACTTCGCTCCAAGATAGAGAATACGGTCAATGAAAAATTTATGGGCGTTTATGACGCTCCCGGTAAATTTGAGAAGATGGACTACTTGAAAGCCATTAAAACCGGATTGATCGAAGGAATGGATGAAGAGGAAGAAGTCGACCTGATCAAGGCGACAAAGAATTTCGCGGAAGAACTCTTTAAAAAGAAGATGCGTAAAAGAATACTCACTGACAAGATCCGTCTGGACAACAGGTCTCCGGAAGACATCAGAAAAATTACTTTGGAAGTCGGAGTGCTGCCGAGAGTTCATGGAAGCGCGCTTTTTACCAGAGGAGAGACCCAGGCATTGGTCACAGCAACTTTAGGCACCTCTTATGACGAGCAGATCGTCGACAATATCGCCGGTGATGTGAGAAAGAGCTTTATGCTGCATTATAATTTCCCTCCATTCTCTGTCGGTGAAGTAGGATTTTACCGTTCTGTATCAAGAAGAGAGATCGGCCATGGACATCTTGCCGAGATATCTTTCAATTCCATACTTCCGTCGAATGAGGAATTCCCGTACACTCTCAGGATCGTTTCCGAGATCCTTGAGTCAAACGGTTCGTCATCCATGGCATCTGTTTGCGGTGGAACGATGGCAATGCTGGATGCGGGCGTACCCTTGAAGAAGCCGGTTGCCGGTGTGGCACTTGGCCTTGTTTCATGCGGAGACGATTATCAGATACTTACCGATATTCTGGGTGAAGAAGATCATTGGGGAGATATGGACCTCAAGGTTACCGGAACACGAGACGGCATTACCGCTATTCAAATGGACCTTAAGATCGAAGGAGTGTCGAAAGAGATATTCTTCGAGGCCCTGGGACGCGCGAAAAAAGGAAGGATCCATATTCTTGACTTGATATCACAAACGATCTCAGGCCCCAGAACGGATGTTTCAGAATTCGCCCCCAAGATAGTTACCATCAAAATAAATCCTGATAAGATCGGCGGTATCATAGGATCCGGCGGTAAGACGATCAAAGCGATCCAGGAAGAGACGGACTCCACTATTACCATAGCGGAAGACGGCCTGGTTAAAATATTCGGTTACGATAAAGAGAAATTGAATAGCGCAAAGGCTTATGTTAAGCTCATCGCCTTCGGCCCGCGCAATGGAGAGATCTATACCGGCCCGGTAATGAGAATTGAAAAATACGGTGTATTTGTTGAGTTAGCCCCCGGGGTTAAGGGACTTCTTCATGTCTCTCAATTCGAAGAGAAGGGATATCCCGAAAAACTTTTCAAAATGGGTCAGCAGATCACTGCAAAGATCAAATATGTAAATTCCCGCGAAGGAAAGATCGACCTTACGCAGAAGGATATGAATGGAGAAAAGAGACCGGATCAAGGTTAGGATCCAGCTTTTAGAACACGGTAAGGAACTTCCCTTACCGCAATATGAGACCCCCGGTTCATCGGGGGTCGATCTGGCTGCTGCGATATATGATGACATTATCATTGAGCCGGGCAAGCGTGAGATCATCCCAACAGGAATGAAGATGCAGATTCCATTAGGATGGGAGATGCAGGTGCGCCCGCGCTCCGGACTCGCCTTCAGAAGCGGCCTTACAGTATTAAATACACCGGGTACGGTGGATTCCGATTACAGGGGTGAGGTCAAGGTGATACTTTATAATTCGTCAGAGCTGCCCTTTACCGTTATCAGAGGAATGCGCATAGCTCAAGGAGTATTTTCACAGGTAATTCAGATAGAGATGGAGATATCCGAAGATGAATTGGACCAAACGCAAAGGGGTAGCGGTGGATTTGGACATACAGGCCATTGACAACATCCTTTTTCTTGACACATCTTTGCCGTATTTTTCGGCATCCCTCAGAAGAAACGGAAAAATACATTCTATAAGAGAGCTACTGAGCTCGTCACATTCGATAGGCCTTGAGGGCAGGCTGAACCGCTTCCTGGCCGAGGCGGATACTTCTCTCGATGATATTGAGAACCTTGTTTATAATATGGGTCCCGGGTCCTTTACAGGGCTCAGGATCGGCGCGGCATTCCTTTCCGGATTAAGTGCGTCGACAAATGCCGTACTATACGGCGTAGATCTGTATTCAGTCGTCATGTCCAACCTTCTGGGCGATGATGATGCAGTGTATATCAGAAATTCAAAGAAGAGAGAATTCTACATGCTTACACGGGAAATGGCGGATTTTCAGCTGATCTCCCTTCAGAAACTGACAGATGACCCCGCATTCAGGGATAGAACAATAATGTATGAAGGGACATTTTCATATCCCGAACTGTCACTCACCTCCGTTGCGATCCACCCTAAAATGTTTTTCACGGATGGAGTTATTATAAAAAAGGTTGAAAAAGGAAGGATAATCTTTTATTATATTAATGACCCCGACATAAGGAAGTAATATGAAAAGATCCTTTATTCTCTTATTGATCGTATTATTCTCAGTAAATCTTCTATCACAGGGATCCACTATCCGGAAGAACCCCTATTTCTCCGGGAGCCTATCCTGGTATTATCCCGGACTGGGGCAGGCATACAATGGAAAGATCCTGAAAGGCGCTTTATTTCTGACGCTTGAACTGGGTTCTCTTTACACCGCGATCAATTTGGTCAGCGACCTGACATTCAGATTGGAGGAAGGTGTAATAGTAAATCCTCATAGTGATATCACGCGCGGAAACAGAAATATTGCCATCGGCCTCGCCGTAGGCGCGACATTGCTCCATATATACAATATCTACGATGCTATTAGTGATTCAATGAAATTCAATCTGAGGAATGCCTCTTCATTAAAGAGTGAGAGCCCAGACCCGTTCTTTCTGGCTGTTTCTTCCTATCTGATGCCGGGTACGGGGCAGATGTTCAACGGCAGCTTCAGAAAAGGTTCTGAACTTCTCTTTTATCAGCTTCTCTTTAAGGTTTGGAAGATCTATATCGACTACGATCTTCGCAATCGATACTCTCCCGAGGAGAACGCCTTGAATTGGCTTGACTTGAATCAGAATGATCGAGTTACCATAATCGCATATTACGCAATGAACTCTTTCTTCAGGATCTATTCAGCGTACGATGCGTATATCGGCGGTCACAAAAAAGTGGAGATCCTGATGATGGAGGACTCGAGGAAGAATCTTCTTCTGGGGCTCGGAGTTAAATTTTGAAAAGTCTCCTTGCGGCCTTCCTTCTATTTCTGGCGGTTTCGATCTTTTCTGCGGAGGCCTCTGTAATGATCTCTCCGTATGATGACCATATCGAAATATCCGTTACATTGCAGGATTTTATTTCTCAGGATATCGAGGCCTCATTGCAGGCAGGAGAAGGGGTTATCATCACATATGAGTTCTTCAAGAAGGGCTTTCTTTCTAAAAAAGTGTACAGCACTCAAAAAGTAGAGTTCAAATACGATATTCTCAATAATAAATTCTCACTCAAGACCGGAGGCGAGGTGCTTTACTTCAAGAATTTCGATGACTTGGTGGATGAAGTGGCTACCTTCCGGGCATCCTTTGACCGCGAGTTATTTGAGAAGGAACGCATCTTCTGCCGCGTTCATGTAAAGGGAATGTCCGTGGTAGGGGTATTCGCTATTATTTATAAGGTATTCTTTGACCTGAATTACTCCATGGAATTTCTTCTGGAGAAAAAGCTTTGAAAGGAACACGAAGAAATCTGATATATCTCATTTTCATAATTGTCATGTTCGCGATCTTCATCGTATTTTCTCTCAGAACCCTATCTGAGCTACAGGGAGAGAGCAGGATTACTACCGTTTACATAGTATTTCAGCTTCTAGCCCTCTTCGTCTTCATCTTCTCATTTCTATTTGTTGCTCTGAAGGGCGCATTGTACTTTTTTAATGAAAAAAGCAAGAAATCATTTAAAGACAGAAGCATACGCTCTAAATTCTTTGTAATAATCTTAATGGTCGTTATATTCATCTCCGTTCCTCAAATAATCTTTAATGTTCTATTCACAAATAATCTTCTGAATCAATGGGGAGGGAAATTGTTTCGAGATACTATCGATGCGGGTGTTGAGTATTCCAGGTATGTGATATCACAGAAAGTCCGCACGGCTCACATCTGGATCGATAAACTGCCCGAAGAGGATCTAAAAGAGCTGGAGATCAGAAAGAGCGCGGGAGAAGAGGAATTAAAAGCGGGTGAAAGCCTTTACCTTGAGGACCGCATACTCTTTAATAAGGACGGTATTGTCTGGGAGATCACTCTTTCTGAGGAGGAGAAGAATTTCTTATACAATGTAAATGAAACGCATAACCGATTCTTCAAGGATTCACTTTTCCGCAAAAAGGCCTCTCAGATCTTTGCGATAATCTCCATCTTCATCATCTCTGTGTTTATTTTTGTGCTTTCCTTCTGGATCGCGGGATTTCTGGGCAAGGACCTTATTCTGCCCATTGAAAATCTCATGTTGGGCACGGAGGAGCTCAAAAGGGGAAATTATCGTTTCAAGATACCAAAAACCTCTGAAGACGAACTCGGGGTCTTGATAGATAATTTCAATAAGATGTCATCAATAATTCAAACCGCGAGGGACGAGCAGAGCAAGCTAAATGAAAATCTGCAGACGGAGCGGGATTTCCAGAATGCCATCCTTACTTCTATTACAACCGGTATCGGCATTATTTCCGCCAAAGGGGACATGATCTTCAAGAATCCTTCTTTGGAAGCTATATTAAAAGAGCTGGAATCGCCGGAAGAACTTGAGAAGTCCATTTCCAAGATGCTTTCCGACAAGGATGAGACCCTGCTCAAGAAACGGATCAGGATAGGAGATATTTTTCTTTCGATCAATATCTTGAATTTTCGATCGGGCAAATCGGAGAAACTGCTTATAGTCGATGATTTCACCGAGATACTCAATCTTCGCCGCGCCGAGATATGGCAGGCAATGGCGAGGAAATTAATGCATGAACTGAAGAACCCGCTCACTCCAATATCGCTGGCAATTGACCGTTTGCGCCGAAAGCGCTCTCAGGATCCGGCGGGCTTTGAGAAGATCTTTGACGAGAATACCGCTATTATCAAGGAAGAAATAGACAGATTATCGAAACTACTGAAACACTTCAATGATTTCGCGAAACTTCCCGCGCCTCATCTCAAGAAAATGTCCCTTGAAAAATTATTGGGAGATCTTATTAAACTCTATTCGGATAAGGAAGACAAAAATGTCTCTATTCACCTCCGTACAGAGGCTGATGATGCGATGATAGAAGGTGATCAGATCCTTCTTAAGCAGCTTTTTGTGAATCTGCTCAATAATTCCCTTGATTCCTTTAAAGGGGGAAAGGGGACGATAAATATTCTCCTCAAGGGCGATGAGAGAACAGTGTATGTTGAATTTTCTGATAATGGCATAGGAATAGCTAAGAAAGATCTTGATAAGATCTGGGATATATATTTTTCAGGAAAAAAATCAGGGACCGGCCTTGGCCTGACAATGGTTCAAAGGATCATTGAAGATCATAGCGGCAGGATCAGCGTAAGATCATCGCCGAAGACCGGCACCGTATTCGATATTGAATTCAGGAGAAGGCAGTGAAATGCGCCCTTTGCGGCAGGAAAATGAAGATCAGATCTCCGTTTTGCCCTTCATGCAGCTCAAGATTGCTGCGTTCTCCGATATCCGCCTGTGAAAAATGTCATAGCGCGCTTTCTGGAAGAAGGAGGCTGTGCGAACAATGCAGGGGGCGGAAGAATTACTTCGACCGATTTTACAATCTCGGTTATTACGCCAAGGGAATGGGAGAAATAATCAGGAAGGTAAAATTCAGAGAGGAGCGAAAACTTGCTTTGGGATTGGGACGAATGATGGGGAAAATTCTAAAAAGAGAAAATAGAGAATACAATTATATAATTCCTATACCAATGTCGCCGAAACGATTTCATGAAAGGGGATTCAATCAGGCATATGAGATCGCGAAAGGGGTGGCGAAAACCATGGGAGTGAAGCTCCGGGCAGATCTTCTGGAAAAGCGTGACACGATCGCCTTTGAGCAATTGAATAGAGTTCAGCGCCGAAGGGAAGTAAAGAAAGCCTTCAAGAGCACAAAGAAGATAGGCAAGGCCAAGGGAGCTTCTATCCTGCTTGTGGATGATGTATTTACGACGGGAACTACGGTAAATGCTGTGGCGCATCTTCTAAAAACGGGTGGCGCCTTAATAGTTGACGCGGGAGTGATCGCAAGATGAAAAAGCGTATCTATGTGATATATGCTTCCTCTGAATGGCGTTCGGAAGGACTTCTAAATGTCCATCATTACTCGAGATGTCTCTCTGAAAGAGGCGCGGATGTGATATTCGTCGAAAGTATAGGATTACGAAAACCGTCGATAGCCAGAAGCAGTCATGACAAGAAAAGGGTATTTTCACGCCTTCTGCGGCTTCTCTTTCATCCACTACGGAGAGAAGGCAATATCCGCATCTTGACACCGCTTTATTATCCCGGCCCCCTTCAGGGCATTTTCTTCTCACTTCTTAGATCAAGACTTGCCGGAATGACAAGGGGATACGAAAGGATCGACTGGGTATTTCTTCCTTCCTTCGCTCCCGCCCTCCGCAAGGCCGGCGCGATCATTTATCATGCAGTGGATAATTATTCAGCGAATCCCGGGGTCATACCGGAAGATGTAATGAATGTAGAGAGGCATATGTGCGCCAAGGCGGATCTTATTTTCTGTACATGCTCAAAGATAAAAGACCTTTTAATAAAACGATACGGAACCACGGATATAACTGTACTTGCGAACGACATTGTGGATAGTGCAAGCAGAGATAAATGTGATTTGAACGATGAGATCCTTCATCCATCACTGGTTTATGTCGGCAATATCGCGAAATATAAGATCGATACTGACCTCATCGTTGAGCTTTCCCGAAACAATCCGGGGACGCATTTCTATTTTGCCGGCCCCCGCGGCAAAGGGGAAGAGGATGCTCAGATGAAGGGGCTGGAGACAGCTGAGAATATTCATTTTCTTCCGTCCGTACCTCATGGGCAGTTGACGGGCTTTCTGCGCAAATTCAACGCCGGCTTCCTTCCTTATCTGTTGAACGAGAGCACATCATATTCTTTTCCGATGAAATACATGGAGTATATTAAGGCCGGCCTTCCGGTCTGGACGACCGCTATGCCTTGTCTTTCAAAAAAGCCGTTCATCTCTTATATCGGCTCTGAGCCGATCAAGATCGAAGAGCCGGATAATGGGCTCAAGCGCGATATGGAAGAGTATTGCAGTGACAGAAGCTGGGCATCCCGTATAGATGATCTTATGCGCATCATAAATTCCCGCTTCGATAAGAGGTATTCGGAATGATCCTTCACTGTAGTTCTATTATCTGGGGCGCTATAATCGGTTTTGCTTTGACCAGGAGTATTATCGGCGGTATTGTGGGAGGCATCATCGGCGGAATTCTGGACGGATATGTGAGCAGCCGAAAACAAAGTAATTACTCCGGATCTTCTTTTGATTCGGGGAAGAGAATAATCGCGATAAATTCGCTGACGGACCTGATGATGATCATTGCCGGTGCAGACAATGTATATCATGAAGCCGAAATGGCATCATTTATCTCATTTATGGTAAATTCCGGATTTACTCCGCAGGAAATGGGGATGATACGGCAGCGGATAGAGGAATTCAAGAGATTTCCAAAGGAGATCGACCAGGTATGCCGTTTAGTTAATTCTACCTTCAATTACACAATGCGCCTGGTAATCCTGGAGATGCTGTTCGGTGTTGCTCTTGCTGACGGAAGTATTTCTGATGTAGAATTGAAAAAGATACGGCAGGCAGCGAGCCTCATGGGCATCAGGCGGGAAGATTACTTCAGGGTGAAGGGACAATTCATCCGCGGTTCGTATCAGGGCGGCTCACAGAGCACTTATAAGAAGCGAACCGATTTCGACCCATATGCGGAATTCGGCCTTGCTCCCGGTGCTTCAATAGCAGAGATCAAATCAACTTACAGGAAACTGGTGAAGAAGTACCATCCTGATAAGGTCTCTCACCTTGGGGAAGAATTCCGAAAAAAGGCCGAAGAAAGGATGAAAAGAATAAATCAGGCATATATACTTCTCGGGGGCCGCAATTGATCAAAGGCAATCAAAAGGCCTATATTCTGAGTGTTCAGCTCCATAAATACGGTGACAATGGAATGTTTAGATTTGAGTCAATTCCAACGAACAATGAGCACGGCGTACCCTCTGTGGTCCGTAAGCGAAGAGAGAGGAAGAAATTGAGCAAAGATGATATTCCCTTCGGGCTGATGCTCTTTTCTGTCTTCTGCGTTGCTCGTTACTTACATACCGCGCTGGGTATGCAGCGTTTCTCGCGCCTTGAATACGGATTAAAACAGCAGCAGCCATTGTTAACGTCTTTATGGATCAAAGCACTACTGCTGTGGGTATGCGGCGTTCACTGCGCCTCTCATGCTAAACAAAAGAGCATCAGCCATTGATACCGTATTTAAGGAGCAGATCACTAGCCTTTATTGCTGTTATATTCTGGTCAACGGCAGCTACGGCATTCAAATTGACCTTAACACAGATGACACCCGAGGCAATCCTTTTTGTCGCCTCCTCGGCATCCGCGTTCGCCATGTTCATCATCGTTCTGCTCAAGGGTCATTTTCTCAGTTTATTCGATAGAAAATACCTGATGAGGTCACTTCTGGCGGGAGCCATAAACCCCTTTTTCTACTATTTGATCCTTTTCAAGGCATATGACCTGCTTTCCGCTCAGACCGCATTGGTGCTGAACTATACCTGGCCGATGGTCATAGCTCTGCTTTCCATACCTTTTCTGAAGCAGAAATTGCCCTTCAGGACCCTGATCGCGCTGACGGCCGGGCTGATCGGAGTGGGTACGGTAGTAGGCGGGATCTCATTTACCGGAGGTTTCAAACCGGCCCTTCTTCTGCCGATATTGTCAAGCGTATTCTGGGGAGTGTATTGGATGCTGAACATCCGCGACAAAAGGCCCGATTCAGTGAAATTGTTCATGGGATTTTTCATGGGAAGCATTCTATCCCTCTTGTATCTTCTTCTTTCAGGCGGAATGAAAGGGTTTACATTGCCAGGTATATTGGGAAGTTGTTATATAGGCATCTTCGAAATGGGATTGGCTTTTTTTATATGGCTGAAGGCCTTGAAAACAGCGGACCGCACTTCCCGGGTGTCTTCGGTCGTTTACCTGGCGCCATTGATATCTCTGCTGATCATTAATACGGTGCTGGGCGAAAGGATAAAAAGTTACACATTGATAGGATTATTGCTTATTGTCGGTGGAATTTTATTGGATAGCAAGGTGTGTTCTGATTCATAAATACGATGACAATGACGCTTCGCAGTGGACCCAGGGACAAGGTTTTAAGAATGGAAGTAAGGATGGATTCCCAGGTCAAGCCGGGAATGACGAAGAATAGTGAATAGTGAGCAATGAAGGATGAAGGTATGGAGAGGGTATTAAGAATAATTGTTCATTGTCAATTGTCCATTGTCAATTTCTCTATAAGCCTCTATCCTCTATTTATGGATCAGATTAAGATAGGAGGACGGAATGAAGATGCTAATGCTGAGATTTGAAAAGTACGCATATTGGAAAGATGCCGATGACGGCCGTTTCGAAAAGGGGATAATCATATTTACTCATGCTGAGGAAAAGGATGAGGAAAATCTGGGAAAAGCCGTGACAAAGTATGTGAAGAATGTAAAATGGTTCGCCAGGAAATGGGACAGCAATAGCGTTATCCTTCATTCTTTCTCGCATCTGTCATCCTCGAAGGCGAGTTTTGAATCAGCCTGCGAGATAATCGACAAGGGAGCACAGCGTTTGTCCGATGTCGGTATGGAAGTTATGAAAACGCCGTATGGAAAAGTACTTAATTTCCAGATCGAATTGGATGATACGCCAATGGCGAGGGTTTTCAAGGAGTTCTGAAAATAAAAAAAATAGTTGAAAAATACAGCGATATTTGTTATAAAAGTGTATGAGTTACAATACCACCGAAAACAATAAAAAAATTAGCGAGCTCGACCATCGTATCGAAAATATTGAGAAGACCGTAGATAAGATCTATGGCCTCTTGAAAGGCGCTGATATAAATAAATTGAACAAACTGATCTCTATGGTTCTTTATGACTATGAACAGAAAATGCGTTCGGAGGAAAAGGCCGACCGTATTATTAAATCATTCTTTAAGGGGCGTTTTCAAACCTGTCAGATATGCGGCAAATTCAAGTTTATCGAGGAATTAACCGATGGCCACGCAGTTTGCGAGGCCTGCCATCATAAATATCTGGACAAGGATATTCCACTGGAAAAAGCGAAGCAATTAGAAAAAAATAAATAATTACTTTAAGGAGGTCTTATGATCGACTGGGTGAAAAACTATTCAATAAATGCGAGACGGCTGAAAAAATCCGCTATCAGAGAGATCTTGAAGCTTACCAACCGGCCTGAGATAATCTCATTTGCCGGTGGGCTTCCTGCCCCTGAAACCTTTCCGATCGATGAGGTGATCGATATTGTAGATACCGTTATGAAGAGGGAAGGGCACAAGGCCCTTCAATACGGCCCTACAGACGGATATCCTGCTTTCGTTGATCAATTGCTCAAATGGGAAAAGAGGATGAACGGCCTTGATCTCACACCTGCCAACATTCTTCCTACCACTTCATCACAACAGGCCCTGGATCTTATAGGCAAGATCCTTATCGACCCCTCTGACCCCGTTCTTGTGGAGCGGCCCACCTATCTGGGAGGGCTTTCCGCTTTCAATCAATACGGCGCGCGATTTGTCGGTGTTCCGATGGATGAGGACGGCACCGGGCTGAATGTTACAGATCTTGAGGGGAAGCTTCAGGAACTCAGAGAGGATGGTGAACATTACAAATTCGTGTATGTAGTGCCTGATTTCCAGAATCCTTCAGGTATCACTATCTCTCAGGAAAAGAGAAAACGCATATTAGAACTTTCCGATGAGTATTCATTCATTCTTCTTGAGGACTCTCCATACAGAGAACTGAGATTTGAAGGTACCGCTCCCGATATGATGTATAAGATGGACACCTCGGGTAATGTTGTAACCCTGCATACCATGAGTAAGACCTTTGCTCCGGGATTCCGCATCGGATGGGTCGTCGGGCCGGAGGAATTCATTGATAAATTGAATACCGCCAAGCAGGCTTCAGACCTGTGTACCCCGTCATTTACGCAATCGATCATGGCTGAATTCATGGCGAGGGGGCTTCTCGAGAAGAACATTGAAAGAGCGAAATTACTCTATAAAAAGAAAAAGCATTTGATGGTAGACGCCATGGAACAATTCATGCCTCAGCATGAACATATCAATTGGACGAATCCCGAAGGCGGCCTCTTCCTCTGGATAACACTGCCCGAATATTTTGATACCGACAAGATGTTCTTTGAAGCGGTGGATAAAAAAGTTGCGTATATCAAAGGCAGCGCGTTCGACTGTTATCATAAGATGAAGAACACGATGCGCATGAATTTCTCTTACCCTTCCGAGGGACAGATAGAAGATGGCATAAAGAGGCTTGCTACTTTAATTAAGTCAAAGCTCAAGGACTGATCATGAAGGATCTGGCCCGTTTCGCTCTTGATGAAATCGAGGTTGGAGGCGCATCTTACGGAGATATCCGTATCGTGCAGAGGACGGATCAGAACATGAGCGCGAAGAATGGGATCCTTGAATCGAATTCCTATTCTGAGAGTCTCGGTTTTGGTGTCCGTGTAATAGTCGACGGCGCTTGGGGTTTTGCCTCCTCTGGAGAACTCAATAAGGAAAAGATATCACAATTGGTAAAGAAGGCGGTCGGCATTGCCAGAGACAGCGCCCGTTACAACTCTGAGAAGATCAAATTATCTGCTGTCGAGAAGGTAGAAAGTGAATATATCTCCCCATATTTGATAGACCCTTTCGAGATATCAGAAGAGGAGAAGATAGAAAAACTGCTATCCTACTCAAAATTACAGATGACGGACAAGCGTATCATCATAGCCAACTCATCCTTTTCCTTCAGAAGAGAGGTCAAGACCTTTGCTTCAACGGAAGGAAGCATGATAAAGCAGACATTCATACAAACCGGAGGCGCTATCGGCTGCTTTGCCTTTGAGAACGGTGAATTAGCCGCACGGTCTTATCCCGCTTCCTTTGGCGGCGACTTTAGAAATGCCGGTTGGGAATTCATTCAGGAACTGGATTTTGAGAAGCATGCGCCGCGGATCTCGGAAGAAGCGGTACTATTGCTGTCGGCTCCCCAACTTCCTCACGGAAGGAAAACCTTGATAATAGGTGAATCACAGCTTGCCCTGCAGATACATGAATCCGTGGGCCATCCTACCGAGTTGGACAGGGTACTTGGATATGAACGCTCTCTTGCCGGCGCAAGTTTTGTTACTTTGGATAAATTGTATCACTTAAAATACGGCTCTCCTATTGTAAATCTCACAGCGGACGCGACGGTGCATTCTGCTTTGGGGGGATTTCAATATGATGATGAAGGCGTACCCGCCCAATCCTCTTATTTGGTGAAAGACGGCCTTTTCGTGGGTTATCAGACCTCTCGTGAAACAGCTCCTGTCATAGGGCAGGTATCTAATGGCTGTATGAGGGCGGACGGATTTTCCAATATACCGCTCGTGAGAATGACCAGTATTAATTTATTACCGGGGACGCATTCCCTGGATCAGATGATCTCCGAGGTCGATGACGGCTACCTTTTTGATGTTAACCGTTCCTGGTCTATCGATGATAAGCGTTTGAACTTCCAATTCGGCTGTGAACTGGCAAGGGAAATAAAGAACGGTAAACCCGGAAAGATATTCAGAAATCCTACCTATACGGGGATCTCACCGGAATTTTGGGGCAGTTGCGATGCCATTGCCTCTAAGGAGCATTACAGGTTTTGGGGGATACCGAATTGCGGCAAGGGAGAGCCTGTTCAGACAGCCCGTGTATCTCACGGAGCATCCTTTGCCAGATTCCGCGATGTGGAAGTAGGAGTCGGGAAATGGTAAGGGACAGATTAGAACACTTTGCAGACCTGCTTATCGGATATTCTGACGCCGATTATTGCCGTGTAAATGTGAGCATAAGCGAGAACAGCCTTACGAGATTTGCCAATTCACAAATACATCAGAATCTGGAGCAGGAACAATTCGGTATTGTTCTGGAACTTGTGTACGGTAAAAAGCATGGCATCTCATCAATGAATATTTCAGATGAAGAGGCCTTGAAAAGGATGCATGACAGATTGAAGACATTCGTCCTTTCCTATCCGGACGATGATACATTCGTACCCTATCCCGAAGGTGGAAATTTTTCAAATTCAAGTAAATGGGATGATGCGACAGGGGAGTCGGGCTCAAGTGAAAGAGCGGCCCTAGTGGGTACGACTATCAATGAGGCGAAGAAGATAGACGCGCTTGTTTTCGGCTCATTAAATGTTAAAAAGTCATTTAATATTGTGGCGAATAAATATGGTAATAAAGGGTATAATCAGAACACATATGTAGACCTTCAAGTGATTCCTGCGCATGGGGATAATACCACTTATCTGCATCAATTCTCTCATGCATTGGGGGATATTAATATCCTTGATTCCCTTGCTGAACCCTTAAGCAGATTGTCCCTTTACAAGGATCATGGTGAATTTCCATCCGGCGAGCAGACCGTTATTTTGGAGCCCAATGCCGCAGGTGACATGATGAGATTTCTCAATTATATGGTCTTCTCGGGAAAGGCATATAATGAGAAGCAGAGTTATATCTCGGATAAATTGGGAACTCAGGTTACGGGAAGCAATATCTTTTTCTACGATGATCAGGCCCACCCTCTCACGATGGGTGCCCCTTTTGACCCTGAATTGACGGAAAGGAAAAAACTGTCGCTTCTGGAAGGAGGAAAGGCGATTGAAGTGGCTCATGACACGAAAAGCGCCTCCATCGCGGGCACGGCCTCTACAGGACACGCATTATTCGGGCATTCAATGCCCATTTGCCTGAACCCGGTGCTTCAGGGAGGTGATGTTTCAAGGGATGAGATGATCAAAGGCACGGAGAACGGCCTCTTGATAACACGGTTCAATTATACGAATATCGTTAACAGGAAGAAGACGATGTTCACCGGTATGACAAGGAACGGCGTGTATAGGGTCAAGGACGGAAAGATCCTCGGGACCGCTAATAATATGAGATTTACGATTAATATTATGGAGACATTGAAAAAGGTCGCTGCGCTTGAGAATAAGCAGTATTTTATCGGCGGCGGCTGGTTCGGAGGAATAGTGGTTCCGAGTATGAAGATCGACGGCTTCAATTTCACGGGGACTACAGCTTTCTGATGATGGAACTATTTTATCCCGAATCCATTAATGAACTGCTGACGAATGCGGTTTTCTTCAAGATAATCCAATCCCTGCTCGTCCTTATTGTCCTATGGTTTATCTCAAAGATCGTCAATAATATGATAAACAGGAGCGTTAAGCAGAAAAGAAAGAGCTATACGATGAAAAAGCTTAATGCCTATATCACCACAATTATTACGATAGTACTTATACTTATGATATGGTTCTCGATGGTGAAATCCCTTGCGATCATGATCTCTATCATTTCAGTTGGAATCGCGCTTGCGCTGCAGGAAGTGATACTCGCGATCGCCGGCTGGTTCTTTATAATATTTAAAAAACCTTATGAGGTCGGAGACCGTATAGAGATCAACGGGAACAAGGGTGACATTATCGATATAGATGTGTACAATACCACTATTTTGGAGATAGAGAACTGGGTGAAATCCGATCAGGCGACCGGCCGTATCGCGAAGATACCCAACTCGGAAGTGTTCAGGTATCCGGTCTTCAACTACAATAAAGGTTGGAAATTCATCTGGGATGAGGTTTCCGTAACAATTACCTTTGAAAGCGATTATAAAGCGGCGGAGAAGATCCTTCTATCCATCATTGAGGAGTATTCCGCGTCCATACAGGATGATGTGGAGAAATCCGTCCGAAAATTGAATAGAAAATACCTCGTTCACTTCTCGATCTTCACGCCAAAGGTCTATGTCACGATTCAGGATTCAGGTATCGAATTGACCTTGAGATTTCTTGTCGTTGTTAAGGCTCGAAGGGATCTGGAGGAGATGGTGTTCAGGCAATTCCTCGATAAGATAAAGGGGAAAAAGAATGTGACCCTGGCTTACAATACATACCGTATAACGGGAGAGAGAGATCACTAATGCTTTCGTTTCTCCGGTCTCATCTGACCTGAAAAACAAATTCAAGCGTTTACTCCTGACTCAGGCCTTCCTGGAAGGATTTATACACGGCATATTCTTTTTAAAAGAGACGATAGCTAAAAAGAGCTTCGGTGCAGGCGCGGGTTATATTACCGCCATTGCTATCCTGGTGTTCTGATTCATAAATACGATGGCAATGGAATTATTAGATTTGAGTCAATTCCAACAAGCGATGAGTGTAGCGTACCCTTGGTGGTCCGTGAGCGAAGAGAGAGAAAGAAATTGACCAAAGATGAGATTCCCTCCGGGCTGAAGCTCTTTTTCTGTCTT
>JAGLWT010000149.1 GCA_023133295.1 bacterium
CCGTTAAAAATGTCAATGTCGCTTAGATGGTTCAAAACTCTTTGGGTTGGTCGCCCGGCGCTGCCGGGCTCCCGATGAGCGGATGCGGGAAGGAAATAAAGAAGTGGAAAGTGTCATCCAGAGGGAGTTGGCGACCGTGGGATCCAGTTTTATTTCATCCTGGTTCCCACTTTACACCTCACACTTCACACTTCAGACTGCATTTATCGTTGGAATTGGCTCAAATTTGAAAAGGGTGGTAAAATAATATACAATATATACATGAAAAAGCCGAAAACCCGCTATGTCTGCAGGAATTGTGGCTATACCACCTCCAAATGGATGGGACAATGCCCCGATTGCCAGGAGTGGAACTCCCTTCTGGAAGAACAGGTGGATGTCAGGCGCCCTTCGGGTAATTTTAAAAAAGCAGAAAGTTTTACGCTGGATCAGATAAGTAATATCGAATATGAAAGATCACCGGTCGGCGTTGAAGAGTTCGACCGTGTTCTCGGCGGCGGCCTTGTCCCGGGTGAAATAGTCCTTCTATCCGGAGAGCCGGGCATAGGAAAATCCACTTTACTGCTTCAGATCGCCAGCAGTTTTTCAGCCGCGGGCCACAAAGTCATTTACATCTCCGCCGAGGAATCATTGGGACAGCAGAGAATGAGAGCGCAAAGGCTCGGGATACGCTCCAATGAACACCTCGTATTCGTTTCCGAGACTAATCTTCAATCCATTATAGGGTATCTTCATGAGCAAGCGGCCGACTTGGTCATCCTTGACTCTGTTCAGGCCGTATATGACCCCGCTCTGACCTCTTCGCCCGGAACCGTTTCCCAGGTCAGAGAAACGGCATATAGATTAACGGAATTCGGCAAAAGAAAGCAGGCGGCGGTGATCCTCGTGGGGCATGTCACCAAACAAGGCATCTCGGCGGGGCCGAAAACACTCGAACATATGGTGGATTGCGTGCTCTCCTTTGAAGGGGACCGTCATCATCAGTTCAGAATGATACGGCCGGTAAAGAACCGTTTCGGCTCGACACAGGAGATCGGACTTTTTGAAATGAAGGAAGGCGGGCTCGACCAGATCAGCGACCCGTCCGGATATCTGCTTTCTGAAAGGCCGGAAGATGCGTCTGGATCCGTCATCTCCGTTATCAATGAAGGGACACGGGCAATTCTGGTGGAGATACAGGCGCTTGTGATCCCTACCAAATACGGCATACCCAAAAGATTGTCCATCGGATACGACCTGCAAAGGGTTTTTATGCTGATCTCGGTTCTGGAAAAACAAGGGGGCTTCTTGCTCTCGAACGAAGATATCTTCATTAATGTGATCGGCGGCATAAAGGTACGGGAAACATCGCTGGACCTCGCGATATCCGCAGCCATGATCTCATCTTTCAGAAATAAGAGATTGAATCCCGGGGCGGTGGTACTGGGGGAGGTCGGCCTTACGGGAGAGGTCAGGAGCATCATCAGAATGGAACAACGGCTGATACAGGCGGAAAAGCTGGGATTCTCCAAATTCTTCATTCCCGGAGCCAATGTAGACAGCCTCAAAGGCAAGAGAAATGTGATCAAAATAAAAAGGGTGAAAGACCTTATAGAGGGAATATAAATGACAGACAGAAAATTCCGTGAGTGGGACGAGGACATTGCAAGATTCTGGGAACTTCGAGAGAAGGATGAGCAATTCATACGGCTGATCAAAATGGTGGCTCCCGGAACACAGTTAAGAACCGGCATAGAGTATATTGTTCAGGCCCAGATAGGCGGCATGATAGTATTGGGCGTATCCAGAAAAAGGGGTATCATGGAAGCGGGCTTCGTACATAATAAGGAGTTCTCCCCGAATGCTCTTTACGAGATCTCTAAAATGGACGGAGCGGTCATAATCACCAAGAACGCTGACAAGATACTGTACTCGAATGTTCATCTTCACCCCACTACTAAGATACATTCTCTGGAAACCGGTACCCGGCACAGGGTCGCCGAAAGATTCGCCCGGGAAACGGGACAATCGGTCATCGCTATTTCAAAAAAGAGGAATGTGGTGACGGTCTTTTCGGGTTCTATCAAATACTCCCTGAAGTATATCCCTGAATTATTGTCCGAAGTGGCTCAGGCGATAAATACATATGAACAGTACACCAGGACAATACAGGATTATTATTACAATATAACGATCTCCGAGATCAAAGGTACAACGACACTTGGAGATGTGGTCCACGGGATCATCCGGTATATGACGCTGAAAAAGATCCTGCGGGTGATCGAAAGGAAGATCACGGAACTCGGCGGCGCCGGGAAGATCCTCAAGATGAGACTTGATGACCTGTCCACTGACATCAAAGAGGGCGCTTATTTGATAAAGGACTATATCGTCAATGAAAATTTACACAGAGAAGAGGAGATATTCACTTTGCTGGACATGTTCAGCGAGTTCTCCTATCTGGAGCCTCTCAATATACTGTCCGTGCTCGGCGATCCCAAGAACCTTACCGCATTGGACGCAAGGGTCGAGCCGCGTGGATTCAGAATTCTTTACAAGATCCCCAAGATCCCAGAGAACAGCATTCATAAGCTCATTGAGAAATTCGGCAGTGTACAGAAGATCTTTGCGGCATCCCAGAAGGAGCTGGTAGAGGTAGAGGGCATCGGTGATGTGCGGGCGACGCTTCTTAAAGAGGGCATTTTGAAATTGAGGAATAATATATTATGAGAAAGATCCTTTATCTTCTTGCAGGCGGAGGGAGCTCCAGATTCGGAAAAGACAAGCTTAACATGAAAGCGGGTGACGAGACCATATTTTCTTATATCCTGAAAAAAATGATCTCATATGAACTTTTTTCGGTGATGGTTGTCGTAGCCGATGAAGAAAAGCGGCAATTTATAAAACAGGAGAATATTCCCGATCTCTATCTGGCGGAACCGGGAGAGACGCGCTTTGAGTCCGTGAAGAATGCATTCAATACGGTTACCCCGGGGTTGAACGATATCGTTCTTATTCATGATGCCGCAAGGCCCAATGTAAAGAAATGGCTGGTTAGGCGAGTTATGGATATTACGGAAAGGCACGGAAATTGTTTTCCGGCGACCGTCGTGACCGACACCATAAGAAGAAAGAACGAGGCGGGAACAGAGACCATTGACAGAGAAGACCTCTTTGCCATACAGACACCGCAGGGATTTACCGGGGAAATATTACAGGACATTATCACGTATAACTCTGAAATGAGCAATGTAACGGACGAAGGCGTTATCTTGGAAGCAATGGGCAGGGAACCCCATATTGCCGATGGGGACCGTTTGAATTTCAAGATAACCGTCTTGGCCGATTACAAGGCGTTTCTGGAATTATCCAGAAATATTTAAAGAGGTATCATGAAATTATCCCTTATCGGAGAAATAGTATATGAAGGCATAGATCAGATCATTGCCAATAAGGTCAGATCAATGCTCACGCTTTTAGGGATCATACTGGGCGTAACTTCTCTCATAGTAATGTTCTCCCTTCTGAAAGCAGCATCTGAAAGAAACGAACAGTGGACGAAGCGCTGGGTCAACAAAGTGAATGTCAGCTATCTCCCGCCGTACAGGGCAAGCAAGGACCAAAAGATCCGGTCCAAGGAATTCGGCATACAGTATTCGGATTATCTCGCCTTGAAGGATGCGGATATTGAAGGAATAAATCAGATCTCCGCCACACAGCAGGGCTGGTATCACATCAAATCCAAAGAGAACAGCTCCGAAATACGAGTTCAGGGAGCGGATAACAATTATCTTCTGGACGAAGATTATAAATTGCTTCAGGGCCGTCAGTTTCTGAGTGATGACGAATATTATGCGGAAAAGGTATGTATTATAGGGTCGTCGGTGGCAAGAGATTTTTTCAAAGGGAACGCACTTGACAAGATCATTAAGATCAACAACAGGGGCTTTCGAATAATCGGCGTACTCGAAGAAATAAAAGGCAGCGGGCGGCATTCCAGATGGGCGGAGTGGAGAAATAATATACTCGTGGTCCCCTTAAGGACGATGATGCTCAGATTGAAGGGTGAAAAATCAGTTTCTCTTTCATACAGATTGGATGATCCGGGAAAAAGTGAAGAGGTCAATGAGGCGGCAAAAGCTGTTATATACAGACGAAGAGGTACAGAGGATTTCTCCCTGGAAAGCCGGGCTGAGAACATCATTGAATTTCAGAAGATGCAGGCGATGTGGGGAATGGTGCTGGGGCTGATATCCGTGATATCCCTGATCGTCGGCGGGATCGGCATCACCAATATAATGCTGGCCACGATCAAAGACCGTATCAAAGAGATCGGCCTGAAGAAATCCATTGGAGCCACTTCAACGGATGTCAAGGTACAATTTCTCATCGAGGCAACTCTGCTTTCTCTCTTCGGGGGAATACTGGGAACATTGACGGGGGTATTGCTTTCAACTTCCGCGGTAAGCGCAATGGATTTCGGCGTTAAATCCCGTGTACACCCGCAGATAATACTGATCGGTCTGCTCTTCGCGCTGGTAGTCGGCCTTCTTTCCGGGCTTTATCCCGCCATCAAGGCATCAAGAGTATCACCGATCGAAGCATTGAGGTATGAATGATTTGAATCGCGACAAATGGATCGCCGCCTTATTGACTGTCATTGCTCAGATATTGCTGATACTGCTTCTTGATCTTCTGATCAGTAATTCGGGCCCTCGACCCGTACAGCGCCCACAAGGCCCGTTTATGAAATTAGCGCTCCTTAATGATGCGCCGCAGAAGTATTTAAAAGATGGAGCGGTGAAGAATATGCTCCGACCGGGAAACAATTCCATTCCCGTGGCGGTTCCGGCTCCGAATGAAGCGCTGAATTGGACAACAATCGATCTTTCTGCCATAAATTCCAGGATCATCCGTGACCATCTGGGTATTGAATTCAGGAACTTCGGGCCAGATCTCGTCAGCTCGGCCTATTATTCAGGAAATGACCCCGTACAAAAAGAGATCGGAAAATATATAGCGCAATTGAATACAAAAGAACCCACAGGGGGCGTAGGAGACATCATTAGTACAGGAATCGGTATTCAATTCGGCGGGAAGATAAAAGACCTCAAAGTCATTTTTGACGACGCCGTTATTCTCTTTAAGAGAGGATATTATTTCGCCTGCCTTGAAAAAGCTTCCTTTGTCGCATCGAATACGATAGACGGAGAGCTTCGAGAAAGAGCCCTTTACAGGAGACTGATGTGCCTATTCGAATTGGAAGACATTTCAACTCTACTGGATGATGCCGCCCTCTTTGAACGGGTGTATCCCGATTCTCTTTACGGTGATGGGGTAAAATACTTTTTACATGCCGCGGCAGAAAGGTAATATGGCAAAAGACAAACAAGATCGAAAAGATCAGATCATAAAGGCATTATCGGGATATCTCCCGCTCAGGATCGTTGAAAAGATCAAAATGGATCCTTATAGCTCGCATATAGAGGGGGAAAGAAGAAGAGCCTCTATTCTATTCATGGATATCAGCGGTTTTACCGCTATATCGGAAAACCTTGACCCGGAAGAAGTTGCAGCAACGGTAAACGGATTTTTCACACGGATGCATACGGTCATTGAAAAATACGGCGGCGATATCGATAAATTCATGGGAGATGCGATGCTTGTGCTCTGGGGCACTCCAATCGCTCATGAAGACGATGACGAGAGGGCGGTACTGGCCGGAATGGAAATGATGGGCGAATTGAAGAACTTCAACAATGAGAGGCCTCAGGAGATCAGAGATAAATTTCCAATCTCAATGACCATGGGCATCAATTCCGGAATGGTCTTCGCGGGCAATGTCGGCTCCGAAAAACGAATGGAATATACCGTAATGGGCGATAATGTCAACCTTGCCGCCCGTTTAGAATCAATGTCTAATCCCGGCGAGATCATGATCTCGGGCAGCACCGCAGAAACCCTTACAGAGGAGATACTTCTGAAAGATATCGGAAAAGTGGCGGTTAAGGGCAAAAAGGAATTGGTGCAGGTTTACCTGATCTCCGGACTGCGTTCCCAGATCGGTGAGCTGATCGAAAAAAATCTTTTCTACATGGAACGCCCCAATGAGGAATACATCTTCGAGCAATTATACGAAAAAAGCCGATGCATACTTATCAAGGGGGAGCCGGGATCCGGGAAAACCGTTTTCATTAATAAGAACATCCAGGCCGAAAGATCATTCGAATTGCCTTCTTTCGGCAAAAATATTCCTTATTACCTGATCAAGATGCATTTAAATTTTCTTTTGAAAATGTCGCCGTCCGATGACATTAACGAAAAACGCAAGAAGATACAGGGGTATATAAAATCCAATCCTGAGCTCTTGCCCAGGCTGCCGCTGCTTCTTGATATTATGGATATCAAAGAGGGTTTCAGCGGTGAGGATAAGAAGTGGAGGATATTCGCATTCGCTCTTGAACTCTTCAAGAAGATCTCCGGAGATATCGTTATTGACAATCTGGATAATCTGGATCAAATGAGTTTTGAGATGCTCTCTTATCTCTTCAATAGCGAGGAATTGAACGGACATTTGATACTTTCTTCAAGAAAAGCGGAGTTCACCGGATCCGAAGAACTGAGCATTCCCTTCCTGGCAAAGGAAGAAACGATCGTTTATCTGATGAAGTATTTCAATAAGGAATTCATCCCTGATGAACTGGTGGATAAGATATTCAGCCTTTCTGCTGGGAATATGAGAAATATCAACGGATTGATCTCTTATCTCGAGAAAAAGGATCTGATATTTTTGGAAAAGAACGGGCTGTATCTTAAGATCCCTGTTGACAAGCTGGAATTGCCCGACCAATTCAGAAATGTAGTTCTGGCGATCTTTGATTCATTCGATGAATACACCAAGAAATTTCTCCAGTATGCCGCGATAATCGGAAATGAATTCTCTATAAAATTTCTCAACAGTATCATAAATTATAAACCCGGCCGTATCGAGGGCGCTATACGCGTCCTGTCGGAAGAGGGTATTCTCCAACGCATTGATGATGATCTCTGTATTTTTAAAGATGAGAATTTCCGCGAGTCTATCTATACCCTCACCCTTATCGGAAAAAGAACACAATTACATGAAGCCGTAGGGGCACAATTGGAAAAAGAGGGCGGATCACCATATTTATGCGCATATCATTTCGTACGCACCTCAAACAGGGAAAAAGCGATCGAATACTCCCTCAAGATCATTGATGCGGCGTATGGTGATTTTGATTTTAATACCGCTCTCTCATATGCGGAAGCAGGATTGAAATTCTTCACCGATATGAGCGATATCACCGCTTTAAAACTGATGCTGAACAAAGCGAGGGCCCTCTTTAAACTTTCGTATTTCGAGGCGGCCTTGGAGGTAGCAGAAAAGCTGCATGGTTTTGCAGAGAATTCTGAAGATACCGGCATATTGGTGGAAACAAACGCCGAGCGGGCGGCGTTTTTAATACAATTGAGAAGATATGATGAGGCATTACTGATCATTGACATGATGGAAGAAGGACATCAGATCGACAGTCACCCCAAGATCATGAGAAATATGCTCATCAATAAGGCACTGATAAAAAAGGTCAAAGGAGAACTGGACACTGCAGAGAAGCTCTATAAAGAGGCAGCGAAGGTGGTTGACGGCGATGAGAAGGACATCGAGACCGCATATGTGAATCTGGCAAAACTCATGATGGAGCAGGGGAATTCGCAAGAAGCGGAGAAGTACTCAAGAAGCGCCATTGAACAGGCGGATAAGAATAAGAACTACGCTATTTTGGCAAACTCATATTCCGTTCTTGCGGAACTTCTTTACGGCAAGGGCGAGCAAAAAGCCGCATTGGACCTTTTGGACAAGGCATTGAAATTAACTCAGGAAAAGAATCTCAAATACTTTCAGGCGGCAATTCTCAATAATCTTGCGACGATACATGAAAGGGCGGGAAATTACTCTCTCGCACAGATCTACTACAATAAGGCATTGTATTTAACTAAGGTTCTTCAGGAACACAGAGAGATCTTTGAGTTTTCCTATAATCTCGGAAGAGTTTGTTGCCTACTCAACGAACTTAACATAGCAGAAGAGCATTATATGTTCTGTTTCGAATTGATCGAGAGATTTGAATTGCCGGGAAAATCGAAGCTCTCTGTAGAATATGCCACTCTTTTGAGAAAAATGGGGCACTCTTCAGATTTTCTTGAATTCACTTCCCGTTACCTCAAGGACCTTAAAGAAAAAGACGACCATGTATATCCCTTTATGGTATTGTTCAACTTCATAGGACATTTGGAGACCACAACAGAGATCCCCGCAAAACTGAGTGAGCGGCTGGAAAAGGTAGGGAACATGCCCGCTTGGAATGATCTTTCCGTCGTTTATGATTTTTTCGCTCAATTGAAAGCATATCTTGCAACAAGGGACCCCGAAGCCCTGATGCAATTGGCGGATATTTTTATCGGACAGATCTGTGATCCGGAATTATTATCTTTTATGTTCCCTGAGATCGCTGATGCCGCTCAATTGCGGGGCGAAGAAGCCCTGAAGAAGCTCGGGAGCATTCTAACGGACAAATACTCCGCCGCTTATATCAGACATCTAATAAAACAGGACATCCCCGAGGATCAAGACCTTTTTAAGCAG
Source organism: bacterium (assembly GCA_023133295.1). Lineage (GTDB taxonomy): Bacteria > AUK180 > AUK180 > AUK180 > AUK180 > JAGLWT01. The sequence goes on from JAGLWT010000149.1 coordinate 8,645, forward strand.
ACAGGACTTGATCAATTACACTGGTATTTCTCAAGGTATTTTGAAAAAAGCAGGAAAAAAGGTAAAATGATATGTGATAATCAAATATTCAAGGAGTTAAAGATTGAACGAAACAATAAATGACCTCCCCATATTCTCAGGCATTTCAAGAGATGATATTCGAGATATCTCCGCCAACGGATTTATCAAACTCTATAAAAATGGCGAGATCCTGCTTAAGGAAGGAGGGAAAAACAATCAATTTCATATCATTCTTTCAGGAATTGTAAAGGTTATCAAGGGCGATACCGAGAGAGAAAAGATCCTGGGATTTCTGCATTCCGGCGACTTCTACGGCGAAATGTCTTTGATCCTTAATAAACCGCACACCGCATCCATTATAGCAAAGGAAGATACTCAGATCCTGGTCTTTTTAGAAGATGAGTTTGAAAAATATTTCATGATGAACACTATCATTATCAGAAATCTTCTGGCAAGGACGGCGGAAAGACTGGCCCAAATGGATATAGAGGTCATAAACCTCGCGTATTTAACCATTCAGAACAGATTGATGAACTTCATATGGTTCATTACCGACAAGGGCAGTAAGAACACGGATATCGGGTTGACGCATCATGAATTAGCCCAGATCATAGGCACAAATCGCGAAACCATTACCAAAATGCTGAATGAATTGCGAAACAACGGAGTAATCAGTATCAATAGAGAAAAGCGCTTCGGCATACTCGACAAGACACCTTTTGAGGTGTGACAAATAACACATCGCCCTGACACGGGCTTGCAATTAGATGGAATTTTTTCAATATTTCACGAATAATCCGGATTTGTCTCGCTCATAACCCCACCTACATTGGCGGTTTCTCCCATGGCACGCATATTGCAATTTATATACTTAGCAAGATAAGGAGGAACCATGAAAAGGTTTTTAGTGATATTTCTCACATTATTTCTCGTCATTTCTATGTGTGCGACTGATGAAAGGGTTGGCGGAAAACCCGCATGGGTTCAAAGCACAGCCGTGGGTACCAGTGCCCAATCAAGCAGGTCGGTCGGAATAGATCCGTCGGGAAGTACTATATTATCATATTGTCCCGCTAAGATCGAAAAGGTCACGCGACCCGGCGACCGTGAAAAAGTAGCGATCGCGGAATTAAAAACACGCAATGTCATCATCGACCTTGCCGGTTGTGAAGATGAGGGCATGCCCTCCGTACCCGGTGAGATCATTACCATGATGATCGCTAAATATGTACTCAATGAGGCTACAGGGCAATGCTCCAGTTATTTCGGAGTGACCGCCATCGAGTGGGACGGGATATATCATGAGAAGCCGATACTCGCTCAAAGGGCAAACGACATTATCTTAGTAGAGGTTCCCAAGCCGTGGGCAACCGCGGAGAAGGCAGGCGCAGCGGTCGTAAGCTGGAATAAACCGGAGCTTGATCCGTTCGCATTGCTGTATGGAAATCCCATCGCGGGATATAACCTTTACTATTCCCCAACTCCAAAACCCACTCCTCAGGACATGGTGCTCATCAATGATGATGCTGTCATTCCATTTGATGCGGCATCATATCAGGACCGCGAAGCCCGCACAGGCTATTATATGCTCACTATAGTCGGGCAGAAGGGCGTGGAGTTCGGAACATATAATGCCGGGCCGGATAAATATCCGGGTGTTGCATTTTTTGATGATGACGAAAACGGCATCGAAGATGATTTCTCGGAATTGGGTTGGACGGATTCCGACGATATCTATATACCCGGCCATTCAGCGGTGTCGAATCTGTACAGAGACAACGGCCCTCCCCCTCAGGTCGAGGGACTTACACTTATTGATTCCAGTGAGAAGATATATCTGCAATGGTCTCCCAGTCCTGAGCCTTCCGTGGCATATTACCGCATCGAAAAGAATTCCGGTGCTGGATTCTCCCTCCGCGGAAATTCCCAGAATACGATATTTGTCGATGAAAGCGTAAAAGAGGGTGATGAATTTATCGTAGCTGCGGTATCTCCCATGGGAGCTATCGGAGAATTCTCCAAACCCGTGACCGCAAAGCCATTTGTTGGGATACAGGATCAGGGAAATTACGAAGCAAAGGAGCTTCTGCTCTTTCCTGAATATTCTAAAAACGGCAATGGATATATCACTTATTACCGCTACGACGCACAAAAACAACAGCATTGTATTTTTCTCAGCGACGGTAAGGGCGGTAAGACGGCGATCGTGAACGATATTCCGGTCTACTGGGCATCATCACTTTCATGGGGCTATGACAGTAAGATCATGTACTTCACCGCCATAGACGAAAAGGACCATACGCAGATCTACTGGACGGAAGCGCAGCCCGGTGTTCTGAACAAATACAAACTGCTATGCGAGACCAAGGGTAATTGGACAGATCCCTGCTGGACGGACTCACTTAATCTTGACAGCGAAAAACTGGCTATGTCGATAGACGGAGATATCTGGATAATGGATCCCACCAAACCTCCTTTTATAGAAGGCACAAGAAATCTTATCGCATTGACCGATTTCTATGATCCCGATAATAACTCCTATGGCGAAACAACGATGTGTTATCAGCCCAAATGGGCGCCCGATAATTCCGCAATTGCATTTGTTACCAGGTATAAGAAGTCGCCGGAAGGCGTTGCCACAACAGATATCTGGATAATTAATGACGCTCCTAAAGTTATTTCCGATATCTTCAATAAGATAAGGCCTCCCATAACAAGCATCGCGGATAACCGTTTGGAATTCGTTACGGCTTCTATGGCACCCAACGGCTATGCGGCCATATGGTGCCCATCCTGGTCGAATGACGCTACGATGGTATCCTATTGCGTTGACAAAAATAACAGATTCGCGAATTACATCTTCTCTTCAAATTACGGAGCAGCTTTCGAGGTGCTTTCCCAATGTAATTTCGATGCCTATGTCTTTGAAAGACGGATCGGTTACTGGCCGGCAGGCTTCCCCGCGATGGATGACCCGGCAAAGAGCGAGGGATTTGTCACATGGGCGCCTACAGGCGGAGATCAATTCCTTTATACCGACCTTGATTACGGTAAACAATTGATCAGCATCGACCAGTTCATTGACCCCAGTATTTACGGACAGGGCGGAAAATCCAAAATGGCAAGGGCGGTAGACGGCTTTGACACAATAGAGATCTCAGACCGTGACCTTACTTCCGTGACGATACAAAAGAACGGATTTGACGAATTCAAACAAGTAGGAATATACCCGGTAACGGCCGAACTTGCAGCGTCACCATTTGGTAAAAGGTCAATGGGCTCCACAAGAAAGTTCGTATTCGGCGGCGGCGAAGAGGCATTGGATGATGTGAGGGTTAAGATCCATTATACCCGCTTCCAGGCAAAGGGCAGCAAAGAGTTTCAAATAGCCCCTTATCATTACAATGAACAATTAAAAGCATGGACACCTATAAGTAATTATAAGATCATCCCCGATGAGGATGGCGATCCTATGAACGATGAGATGGATGGCGGATATGTGGTCTTTGAGACCAAGGCACTTGGGTATATCGGTATCTTCTGTCAGGATGATGATGACGATGACGACGATGATGATCCGATCGTAGAGAACAAGGATATGGACAATGTAAAGGTCGGCCCTAATCCCGCCGACGGATCACATCCTGTTGTATTTTCCAATATCCCGAAAGATACCGTAATAAAGATATATTCTGTTTACGGTGATCTGATCGCTTCTTCAACTCAGAGCCGTTCATTGTCGTGGGTTTCCGACCACTGGGAATGGGTAATACAGAATGATGATTTCAAACGGATCTCCAGCGGGATATATTTCGCCACATTTGAATACAACGGAGAGACTGCGGCAAAGAAGGTCGCGATTATAAGATAATTCTCTCCCCTTTAGGAGGGGAAAATGAAACGATTTGTATTGATTTGTTTATTGGTGTTTTTTATAGCGCTTGCGGCAATGTTTGCTTTTGCTGATGAAAGATGGGGCTCTCAGAGCTCATTTGTTCAAAGCACCGCCGTCGGTTCAAGTTCTTCAATGAGCAATAAAAGTGTCGGCTTGGACCCTGCGGGCTGTTTCGGCTATACATACTCCACCGTTCAGATGACCTCCATAGAACAGGGAGAAAGGACCGGAATAGCATTGGCGGTATTGGAGTCGGGAACCTCCCTGACAATGGACCTGGCACAATGCGAAGACATTTATTTCCCGTTGGCCGGCGATACAATGATCTTTATGATCGCAAAATCAGAGATCGATGAATTCGGCGTATATCACGGATACTACGGATGCGCTTTATATGTGAAAGACGCCGTTGTCCATAACGAAGCGGAAGACCCGGAGATCGCGCCGGACATACGATTGTACCGGATCCCCACACCAAGCGCCACTACTGACGGAGAAAGCAATACGATTACCTGGGAGCTTCCGGAAATTCAGCAAGATTCTCTTGGAAATCCGATAGCAGGATATAATATCTTCTATACCGATGAAGTGACTAATGCCCCGAGTAAAGTAAATATATCTATGATACCCTATGAGAACAACTTTTTTACCGAAAGCTCCAGGGTCGGGTATTATGCCATAAGTCTGATCATGAAAAACGGCGCGCAGACAATGGAGATACTCCCCGGGCTGGACGGTCAACCCGGGGACGCAGAAATTGACGATAATAACAATACTTTTACGGACGAGTCCGCAGAATTGGGATTTGGAGATGATATTTATAAGATAGTACGCTCCAAATACTCTAATCTCTGCAATAATGCAGGGCAAATTCCACCTGCGGTGGCAGATCTTGCGATCATTAATTCGGACTCACGCATCTACCTGACATGGAGTAAGTCCGCATGGGAAAATATCGCAAAATATGACATCATGAAAAACGGTACTTTCTATATGAGCGTACAGCAACCGCTTTATTGCGATGATACGGCAACGCTCGGTGACGAATATGAGGTTAGGGCGGTAACCTCAGATGGCATCATGTCTCCCCAGGGAAATACCGTTTACGCCGCTCCATTTGACGGCGAGCTGGAGGATCTTGATTTTTCGTCACAGGAAGCTGTACTTTTTCCCGCCTGGTCAAAGGCGCCGTTACCGGCTTTCGGGGAACATTGTATCGCTTATGCCGCGAACAGCGCGGCCGCATCCAATACCTATGCCTTGTTTATGGCGGATATGTCGGGGAACACTTGGAAGATGTTTGACAGTTTACCGGTTTTCTGGGCTTCTTCTATCTGCTGGGGAAATGTGGACTCACAGATATATTTTACATTGATCCACGAAGGACATGCCAAGATAGCATCGCAGGACGCTGATACGGCAAACACCAACTCATACACTTTGATAACACCGGGATGGGGAAATTGGACCGACCCGGACTGGACAGATAGCCTCAATCAATATACCGCTGTACCCATGCTGGCTTTTTCCGTTGATTATGATATCTGGGTATGTGATCCCGCAGATCCGAATCTGAGTATCGGTGAAGGACTTTTAGCATTGACAGATTTCAGCGGAGCGGATTCTACATATGGAACAACCCATACCTGTTTTCAACCCAAATGGTCTCCCGACAATACGGAGATCGCTCTTATCATCAGATCTCCGGGGCCGGCAGGATCAGTTATTTACTCGGATATTTATGTAATCAAGAATGTACAGACACTTATTCAGGATGTAGCGGGAGGAGGCAATCCGATCTCTTCAACAACTCACCCTTTCATGGAGAGGGTGACTTTTTCCAATTATCCAATGAGAGACAGGCCGATATGGTGCCCTTCCTGGTCCAATGATTCCACGATGATCTCTTATTGTGTCGACGCTAACAATTCCTTCAATAATTATGAATTTGCATCAGATCCCGGCCTTGTCATCAATATCCTTACAGGAGCTGATTTTGATGCCTGGGTATGGGAAAGAGGAATTGGTGGATGGCCGGTGGGATATCCTGAGATGAACTCCGCTACGGCAAGCGAAGGATTTGTGTCATGGGCCCCTGCAGGGGGTGATAAATTTGTTTCCGCAGTAATCGATTTTTCTTTCGGACGATCTCAGCTCAGACAATTCATCGACCCGTCAATTAAGGGAGAAACCGGCGGAGGGTCGAAGATGGCAATAGATACTTCGTCATTGAATTATGTCTCCTTCACGGACAGGGATATGACATCCCTCATCCTTTCTCGGGAATTGTACGATGCACACGGCTCCGCGGGAATATTCCCGATCGAAAGAGAGATCGAGAATACCGTAGCGGGAAAAACAAATATAGGGGCTTCCCGAAGGATACTTGTGGGAGGAGAAGGCCGTACTGCTGAAGAATTCCAAATAAAGATGCATTACACCCGATTTCAGGCAAGTGGATTTGCGGAATATACTCTTCAGCCATATAGATGGAACGGCAGCTCTTGGGCTCCCGTAGACAATTATAAGATAATTCCGGATGAAGACGGCAATTCGTTGAATGATTATGAGGATGGCGGCTTCATTGCCATCAATACGGACCTTCCCGGATATTACACCGTGCTTAGGGACGGGGATTGCCCGCATGGAGATTCCCCGTATGGAGAAGGGACGGACCTTGAAAACATCATCTCCGCTCCCAATCCTTCGCGAAACGGCGAAATCGTATATTTCCTTAACATCCCGAAGGAAACCATAATCAAGGTCTATAATCTTGGAGGAGAACTTATCGCCTCCTCTAAGAACAATAACTCTCTTGGCTGGGTAATCGATCATTGGGAATGGGTCGTCAAGAATGATGATCTCAAGGAGATCTCTTCGGGGATCTACCTGGTAACCTTTGACTACAACGGGAGAACAGCCCGGAAGAAAGTGGCAATAATAAAATAAGGCCGGGTGGGATCAATACGGATGAGATCCCGTCACTCTATATCTATCATATAACGTTCAGCTACCTTTTTCATCAGAAAGAGCACCACGACGGCAGTTATCGTAACAAGTAATGTCCACCGGTCCCAGACATTCAGCACAAGGCCCAATGCTACTCCCGCAGCGGGAGCATGCTCAGCGTTAAGCGAGGTCATCAGCAGCATCGACATCCCAACTGCCAAGGCACAGAACAGAACCGTACATACATGTTCCGGAATAATTTCATGTAGTCTTGAGATCTGAGATATAAGGTCAAAAGCAATGCCGGTGACGATCCCTATCAAATATCCTCCGAAAAGATTTCGGGCACGTGCGGCATATGCCTTCGGTTTTGTGAACATAATGAATGTAGTGGCACCAAGGGATGCTATGATGGCTGTGTCATCCTTAATATTTAGAAATAACAGTATGACAAAGACGGAAAATGCCGCAAGACTGCATTGAAAGATGTATCTCCAGATATTTTTTCTGAACTTCGGGTCTAAGATCCTCATGCAATAGTATAATGAAGTATAGCGGAAAAGACAAGTCGGGGGCCTGTAGCCCCAGTGTTCTGATCCATAAATACGATGACAATGGAATGTTTAGATTTGAGTCAATTCCAACGATAAATGCAGTGTGAAGTGTGAAGTGTGAGGTGTAAAGTGGGAACTAAGATGAAATAAAACTGGATCCCACGGTCACAAGCTCCCTCTGGATGACATTCTCTTCTTTATTTCCTTCCCGCATCCGCTCATCGGGAGCCCGGCAGCGCCGGGCGACCAACCCAAA
>JAGLWT010000015.1 GCA_023133295.1 bacterium
CCCAGTAGGCATACTCGCTGACTTTCCCTGAAACCGTGCCTTTCATGTTCTTTCCGTTTAAAAGGACCATTCCGTTAAATAATCCGGAACGCAACTTCTCATCAAATATATTCGCCGTATCGGCAATATCGACCTTCCATATTTCCTGTGAGCCTATCAGTACTTGTTCAAGCTCGCTGCAATCCGCGTCCGAATACACAAGGATATTCAGCGGTTCGCAGTTGTCAGTCTCAACTTCAACATTCGGAACGATAAATAAGATCGCGTCAACGATTTGTGAAACATTTCCGATATTGTCGTATCCGCGGGCTTTGACATAGTATTCTCCGTAATCGTATTCCGAAAGAACGACCGGGTCGGTATAGTTAAGAAAATCTGCTTCATTGATATCCTGGGAAATAGAATACTGTGCATAGGAATATCCCGATAATAAGTCCTGACCTGATATCTCAAGAACCGAATTCTTATAGCAGACTAATTGTCCGGCGATAAGATTTGAAGGCGTAGCGGTGATAGAGATCGCCGGCGGGGTCAGATCCATCATAAAAGAGTAAATATTTTCATCCTCAATATTCACCACATTATCTTCGGAGTAATAGCTAACAGTATGATTTCCTTCCGAAAGGCCGGCAAGATCCAGAGAATCCTGATATTCCGAGTATGTATCCTGATCTATTTTAAGATATTCCGCATACAAACCGCTGAGCACATCATATGACGACATTGAAATTGAAGAAAACTCTCCGGCGAATTGTGTTGTTCCATTATTGTATGCGTTATGAAATTCAATCCCGCTTTCGGGTGGGGAATAATCATTATAGAAAATATATGACTTCGTGGTGCTTCTATTGCCCGCAAGGTCGGTTCCGTAATAGTAGATCCTCCGTTCACCCTCAGGAAGGCCGTTGACAAAATCCTGACTGTAACTGATCCAGTTAGCATTATCAAATGAATATAACGCCGTCCCTTCCGATACCTCAAATCCCATCAGCGTCATTGCTGAGATATACAAATCCAGAGAGAAATAGAAAGGATCGCCTACTTTCAAAAGAACAGAGGGCGGCGCAAGGTCAATTGTAAAATTCAATGTCTGCGAAGCTTCATTCCCGGCGGGATCGGATACCGTCGCATTGAGAGTATGCGCTCCGGGAGCGCCTATGGAATAATCGGGAAAGATCTCAGTGCCATTATCCGTGACACAAACAATTGAGCCATTTTCATCCTTATGGCTGATTGCCGGAAACACATAATTATTATACAATCCGTTGTTTTCCACTCCGGAAATATACAATTCAGGCGAGCCGGTATCAATTATCGCTTTGAAGATATTCGCTGAGGTCGTTTCTGAGCCATTTGAAGCATATACCTTAAGTAAATATTCTCCGTCAGCAAGTAATTGGTCATTCTCCTCTTTTCCGTTCCAGAAAACCGAAAACGGTGTCTCGTCATTGTACGAAGCCTGACCTGATGCCATAATATTGCTCATTGAAAGATCGTAAACGCTGTAGAAGACCGTTGCCGGAGAGTTCAACTCCACATCTACCTGAAGAGAATCTTTGATTAAGTCGCTATTTGGGCTGAAGTAACTATTCTCTACTGATATCCAGGTAAAATGTAATGCCTGAGAGTCCATCGGGTACAGCCCTATAACATACAGACTGAAATGCTCAGATATTAAAATTATCTGGTTATTTTCAACATCTTTTATCACATCCGCAAAGCCGCTGCTGGCATCTTCCCATGCAAGGTCGTCCGCATTCCAGATAAGAGGGACGAGAGCGAATTCCTCTTCAAGCGTCAGCTCACTGTCGTCATATAAAATAGTGACGGAAGCATCGCCCGTAAGAGCGCTTTGCGCGAGAGTGATGTCATATACGGAAGAAGCCGGAGATATTTCCTCAAGGCTCAATTCCGAAAGGATCGTGTCGCTGTCTATCAGATCAATGGTCAGTAAATCCGGCTGCTCCAATGAATTTTCGGGAACCATGACGATGACCTGCTGATCGTCGCTTATCACGGTGCCGGGGACATTTCCCGCCGTAGTTTCAATATAGGACTCCGAGGTTTCGATATAAATGGTCTTTTTCTCAGATTTTAAAGAACTACCCGACCTCGATGTCAATGTGAGCTGTACTTGATATGTACCTTCGATGAATACATTGCTATCGCTACCTTCGATATAGGAAAAATCCACACTAAAAGACCCGGAAGTATTTAATAAATCTTGATCAGAAAGATCGATTAAATCAGAATAAACGGGAATATCTGAAGCATTCAGTATTTCCAATAATACTGTACCTATCCGATCATTGGAGTTCGCTGTGAATGGGAAAGAACCAATGCAGTATAATGAATGATATAACTTGTAATGGTCTGTATACTCAACAAACTTCCAATTTCCATCAATATTTTCACATGTATAATAGAAACCTGAATTACCAAAAACTTCTACTCCTTCTACATCGCTAAGATAATCCCTTTGGATACCGTTAAAACACGGACATTCAGAAGTTTCACCACTCAAAAAATAGCTGTTGTAGTAATAAATAACATCGGAGTAGTCGAGAGAAATCTCCATGTCATAGTGGAAATTAACCCTGAACTGTCTGGGATGAGGTTCACCGTATAAATTTCTGATCTCAAACACAGCAAAATCTTCAAAACTACTTGCTGGTACTCCTTGAAGTGAAATCATTTTTTCAACAGGTCCCGAAGATGTCGCAGGAATTGTGGGATCAGAAATGTTTATGGAAAAATTCGATGGTCCTTGTGCAACCCTGATTTCCGCGTCTGAATCACCATAAGAGGAGACATCAATGAAGATATTACTGTCCCCGGATGGTATGTTATACATAGGTATAAGGTGGGTTGCGGAGAAAAGGATCGCATTACAGAACAGGAAAACAAACAAAACGAACTTTGCTTTCATATCGCCCTCGTGTTATCTTGTTTCATTGTACTGTATTATAGAACAATAATCAAATAATAAGTCCACTATTTATCTTCAAATTGCTCTGTCATTATTTATGATCTCCCTTTTCATATTGAAATGCAAATCTAAGCCGAGGCAACAGAATTAATAATTATGAAAGAACCGACAGAAGATTATTTCCTATATACAACTATCTTATGAATAGTCCTGAAAAATAATTCTGTTTTCATTTCTTTTTCCGTGTTAGGTCATTTTTAAGCACAACTTGTCTTTCGCCTAACGGTGATTATAAGAATAGTAGTCGATTGCGGACTTTATTCCTATTATTAAGTTACAAGAAAGTTAAAGCTGGCTAAAACCCCTTGATTTACTACTATCTCGGCTAATATTTTTATACATTGTTGGTTGCTTGCATTATTTATTTATCTGTTTATTATTCACTTCTTTACATTGTTTTAAAAGGTCTATTTGTTCAGCTATTGGTAGTTCATTAAAATCAGGAACATCAGAACCAATCACTTTGACAGGTCCATTGCATGTTATTATATATCCAGAATCTTCTTCAATTTCAAGAAGGTTAAATTTACTACCACAATTGCTACAATATATTTTTGACATATCGTGGGGTGCAGCCCAATGTCTTGTTGTACCACAAATACAAGGTAGATTTATTACATTGTCTGATTCAATCAAACCTTGCTTGATAAAAAAGTAATATTGGTTATTCCTTGTTTTTAAATCTTTAGCAACCTTTTCAATAATTTGTTTAAGTGTTTCCGAAAATGAGGCATATGAAGTGGTCACAAAAGCTTTTTGTAAAGCATCATTCAATGCAGGTAAATAAACCTTCACAAAGAATTTAGTCGCTGTCTCTAAGATTTCATATTTAAGTTCACTAAAATTCTCTGTACTTGGGAAATACGGGCTTATATCATCAGTAAATAAAATCTCTGAATCATTCGAACTTGTAAAAAATGTAGAAACGTATCCAATATGAGTAAACTCAGAAGAAAAGCTAAATAAGTCTTTAACTTCACTTTGAAAATCAGACTCATAAGTCAAGTCTAGTCTTTCGAATAGGTAGTCTACCTTATTTCCAAATGACTTCTCTGCGCATTTTGTAATGTTTGATTCATTCCCTCTGAAACGTTTATTATTCGATAAGTTATTGAATTCATTCAGGGAATTTTCAATTTCTGAATTGAATAGAGCTTGCTTTATTGATTTAGTCACATATCTATTAAAACTGTGCAATGATGTCAATACGCGAAAATTCAATTCTTTTGGCTCTAATTTGCAAAGTTGATATGATTCAGAGACTAAACTATCAATAAATTGTCTTGATGAAGTTACAAGATTATTAAAATCAAAAAAGTCCTTTTTTAATTTAACCACATTATCAAGTGTAATTCCATCTCTATCATCAGACTCTGTAAATGAAATGAATTTCTCAATAATGCTAAGGTCATTTAAAATTACTCTTGGAATAATTTTTCTAAAGTAGAAAAGAGATTTAGTATTATCTTTAAAATCATCCGTTACTAATTCATCGTTCTCGAATGACGTTTCAATGCGGTTTTGTAATTCTCTTAATAGTGTACTTCCCCATTTAAAAGAGTCATTTAAAAATTTAATATTATTTCCAAGTACTTCATAATTATTTAATGCAGCAGACGATTTTCTCGTTGATAAGTTCTCTGCGATACCTTTTAATATGTCGATTTCATTCATATATGCTATTTTTTGCAATTAGCTTTTCTTGCTTGCAGCCAATGTTCTCGGGCTTTGCAAAGTGCAGAGCATTTGGGGAAACGAAGTGAGCTATAAAGCCCATGTTATGTGTAGTATTCATAGTTTTATCCATCTAATTTATTTATATGTTTTTTTATGTATTCTTCAACCTGTAAGTATCTTATAACAGGAGATTTTATATCTTTTGTTTCTTTCGCTGCAAATTTTCTTAGTTCCTTAAGACAAATCATGAATTTTTCATTAATAATATCTTGTAATTCTATTTTATATTCTTCTTTTAATTTTCTTTTAATTTCAAAAATGTCATTTATTTGATTATATTTTGATCCTTCCGATTGGTTTTTAACAATAGGACTCCAAATCATAAATATCTTTTCGTAATCAGGAAAATATTTTTTAGCATACTTAATATCCTTACTGAATTTTTCATATAATTTGTTAACATTATTTGGTCGTTTGTCTCTAACATATTGTAACCCAGTTATAAGATGTACTGCAACTTCACAGACATAGAGTTTTTTATTATTTACATCAATTCCAACAACATCAATTTCACCTTGAACGTCAGGAATATAAAGATTTGTTTGGATAAATTGACATTCCTTTATATATTGTAAGTAAGCAGATGCGATTTCTTCACCAATATTCATTTAATTCCTCCTGGAATCTTGGGTCGTTGCATTTGTTGCAAATTGCTTTTTCATCTGGTATGAGTTCCCTTCATCATTATAATTTATTGTACCACTTTCATATTGTAATGCAAACCCAATTTCGTTCTCCTACGGTGAACGAAGTACGAGGTTGGATGTACGAGGTGCGAGGTGGGTAAGTACAGTGAATAATGAATAGTGAAAAGTGAATAATGAATGGTTAGGGAAAACATAAGTAGTAAATACCAGATGGATCCTTCGCTATGCTCAGGATGACAGAATACAATGAATAATGAATAGTGAACAGTGAATAGTTGGAGATTGGAGAATTTTCTAATTGTCCATTGTGTTTTGCGCCTTGTCCCTTCCCCCTGTTCCACTGGATCCACTCTCCCTTATCTTCTTTCTCTTATCTTCTCCACTTCGCACCTCGTACATCCAACCTCGTACTCAGTCTGCTCAGCAGGCTGTTGGGTCCACTGCTAAGCGTCTCCCTTGTGCTCTGCGAAGCATAACCTTTCAACCTTTGAACATTTCAACTTTTTAACTTCTTTCCACATCACGCGAAATTTCGACAAATCATTAATCTTATGTGTGATGTGGAATATTGGTTTTCTGAGATCCCCTTAAAACAAGAATGGGAAGGTGCGTGGTTTGAAAGGAGGGGGGGGGGTATGAGTGCACCTTCCCAAGTTTGTTATTTGTGTGTGAAAGAACACATTATATACAGCAACATCCGTGCCAATATCATTTCTCCCAATACATCTAGAATAACGCTATTTTGCTTTCTCAGGAATGTGGACTTATATTCCACTTTGTGGAATATTTTTCCATTAACTCGTATTTCTTTACCAATTTATAGAAATATGACCTGTCGATACCGGATATCTTGATGATGGTCTTTATATCCCATCCGTACTTCCTTATGAGGTTCTCCAGATATTCTCTGATAATTTCATCCTTCCAGTACTTAACTACCGTCTTCATCGGTTGTTCAATATTTATTGTTATATTTGATATCCCGCCGACATTTTCTATATCTTCGATATCCTTGGAAAAAAGGATGTCTTTCGGCCCTAATATCTTCTCGGAAGATATGATGATCGCTTTTTCTATAATATGCTCCAATTCTCTTATATTCCCGGGAAAGGAATATCTTAGTATTTTATGCTCAGCCTGAACAGAAAGACTCTTTACTTCTTTACCGTGTATTCGATTGAAGCGGTCAATAAAATAGTACGCGAGGGGAAGGATGTCCTCTTTCCTCTCCTTCAATAGTGGAAGGTGTATATGGAATACATTTAATCTGAAATACAGGTCTTTTCTAAATCTCTTCTCCTTGACCAAGCGGGGTAACTCCTGATTTGTTGCCGCAATAAGCCGAAAGTCTATCGGTATCGTTGTAGTGCTTCCCAGGCGGCGAATGCTTCGCTCTTCCAGAACGCGAAGCAATTTGGCCTGAAGATCATAGGGCAGATCCCCTATTTCATCCAGAAATAGTGTCCCTTCGCTGGAGAGCTCGAAAAGGCCTCTTTTAGAGGTGTAAGCTCCAGAGAATGCACCCTTTTCATAGCCGAATAATTCACTCTCAAGAAGCTCATGCGGTATAGAAGAACAGTTGATCGCCATAAAATGGCCGTCACGCCGGGGAGAAAGTTCGTGTATAGCTTGGGAGATCACATCCTTTCCTGTACCGGTATCCCCTGTTATCAACAGACTTGTGGAAGTTTTCGCCACACTCTCCATCTCCTTGAATATTCGCTGCATCTCTTTTGAGGTACCGATAATATTTGCTGATATAGCAGGAGTTACCGATGACGCAGGCGTCTTGGAATCCTTCTTAACACCGTTGTCTCTCTGCTTAATGTACTTCTCAAAAATAATATTAAATCTCACAAGGTTAACGGGTTTATTGATTATATCAAATGCCCCGGCTTTGATGAGTGACAGCAAGAAATTCCTCTCCTTTGAGTCGGTGATTACAAGAGTTGGCGCATTAAAGAGAGTGGAATATTTTTCCACATACGCTTTTTCCTCCTTGCTGTTGATCTCTGCGATAAGAAGATCGTACTTCTTTTTTTTGAGATGCTTCACCGCTTCCTCATGGCCGGCTACCTGGCCGGTGTTTATGCCTTCGCCCAATAGATATTGATATACAATGCTCATCTGCGGGTTTGATGTATCGATAATAAGGACATTTATTGATCTTCTAGCCGATTCGATATATAACTCCCTTTGTTTCGGGGAAGACTTGATAGTTGAGATCATGCATTTCAAACACCTTTCTTGTATAAAAGATCCTCAGCGCGGAAGAGGGATTATTGAGGCTCTCCAGGGGATGCTGCTGCATCTCAAGTATCCTTTCCCGGCATTTTTTGCCGCAGGCGCTCTCTATCTCAATATGTTTTTCATTGATTCGAATGATAAATTCCTTATTCTCCGAGGCGAGATTCAATGTATCCTTCAAAAGCAGCTCAAATGCCTTTTTGAATAATTGTATATCGTATTTGAAATGAGACCATTTCGAGGTGTAATCCTTCTTTACGCGGATCCCTTTTTCGATTATAACTCCTTTTTGCTCAAGCAGTATATAATCAAATAAGGTCGGCAGGTCGTAATTAGAGCGGACAAGAGTTCCCGAATCCTTTTCCATGCGGGAAAGCCCGTCGATCAGGTCGCAATTTTCCAATATCTTCGCGACCTCGTCCTTCAAAGGCTGAAACGCCATACTCATATCCGTCTTGCCGTCCTTCAAGAGCTGTACATATCCGTCAATAACGGAAATAGAATCCTTCAAGGTGCGAGTAAAAAGATTGCCGAAGCACTCCTTCTGCGAGTACATCTCAATAAGTTTCTTATCAAGCTCGCTTATTCTCTCTTCTTCTCTACCCAGGATAAACAAGGTGGCGACGAAATACAAAAACGGTTCGATCATCCCCCTGTCAGTGATCTGAGATTCCGGTATAAGGAATGCGGCTACGAAAGGGTCTTCGAGTATTTTAAAGCAGAGGTGATCCACACCGCCGATATTTATCTTTCCAGAATTGTTGAGCTGCTCGAGGTCAAGGATCTTATTCGGCGCTATATCGGTTTTGCCGTTGATATCAGCGGTTATGACCACATTGTCAATAAGAGCGATAAAGGAATTTATGGAGAAGCGCTTATTCAGCCGTACAATAATATTTTCAGCGGTCCTTCTCTCAAATGTATCGGAGGTGTCAACGCTCGAATGTTTTTTGCCTATATTGAATCCGTAAAAGACCTTATCCATAATGGAGGAAAGAGATTGGTCCAAGTCATAATAGGAAAGTGTAACGAATGTATATTTCTGATCTTCGGGTTTGTAAAATTGGATCGAGGTATTACCTAATTCCGGTATTATCCTCTGCATATGGGTGAAACATTCCCCTGTGGCATCGAATTCCTTCAGCAGGGCCTTCAGAAAGCCCTTTAGCTCGCTGAAATATTCATTTGTGAATGGTAGATCTCCTGAACTTAAGACCTTCTTGACATTGCCTTTTTCTGCTAAAAAAGAAAAATTTAACACAGGACTCTAATTTACCTCTTTTATATAAGCCAGAGAGAAAGTATCTCCAGATTCTTATTGGTTTGGCGAAGTCTCATTGAGAGGGTCTGGATAACGAGTTCGAGAAATTTATTGGCAAGATCCGGTTTTTCCTTTCTCAACTTGTCATAACCTTTTCTTTCCATAATGAGAAGCTTCGAGTCCTCAAAACTCCTTACTGTCGCGGATCTGGGATAATTATCAAAGAGGGACATCTCACCAAAGAGTTCGCCCTTCTCAAGTATCTTCAATGTCTGATCCTCTCCCATCACTTCCCGCTCAACCCTGACCTTTCCGTCGACCAGCAGGAAGAGTTCCTGTCCTTCCGATTGTTCATTGACGATTATCTCATTAACCTTGAACAGTTTTTCTTCAAAATACTCTATGAACCCTTTAAGGTCGGTATCGTTCCACTGTCCGAAACCTTCAAATTTCTTAAGATCAGAATATTCCTTCATTCCCTCTCTCCTCTTTTAAATTAAGCCTGGAATTAATAACCTCCAGGTGCAGTTCAACTACCTGCTTGGATGATTCCTGATCAGATACCTCTACGAACCATTCAAATAGCAGTTTGGCCTTGGTCAGTATGCCGGCGTTCTCTAAGATCATACCGACATTGAACAGGGCTTCGATATACATCGGGTCAACCGATTTTATCTTTTCTAATATGGGAAGAACCTTTTCAAATTTGCCTCTGTTTATATAAAGAAAAATGATCGTCAGGAGCAAGGTAATATTATCAGGGAACTTCTCAATACTTTTTAAAACGGCGCTTTCCGCCTCAGAAAATTCATATGAAAAGAAGTAGGCGTAGGAAAGCAGAGAAAGTATTTTAGGCGACTCATTTCCCCTTGTCATCTCGTCCTTGATGAATGTTATGAGTTTCTCCAAACTTCCCCTTCTTAACATGAATTTCCCTATTTCCAATACAATGCTGGGGCTCTTCGGGTGACGCGCCAATTCCTCTTCAAGGTCGATCTCATATTCAGGAGGCAGGATCTTTCCGATACCCGCATGAAGAAAGCTGTTTCCAATATTGTAGGATTTCAGCTTCTCAACCACGATATTTGACTCCTCGATCTCACCCAGATTAAAAAGAAGGACACCATAATTGGAAAGCAGAGTAATATCATCCGGGAATTCCTTCAAGCCCTCTTTGAAATACTTCTTTGCCAAAACCTGATTTCCGAGCTCATTATAAATAAGCCCCATTGAATTATAAGTAAGCGGGTCATTCTGCATGACCAGGGATTTCTTGAATGATTGGAGGGCGGCTTTGTAATCCTTTAATTCCCATAAAAGAAAGCCGAGCTTATTATTCGACTGAGCGTCCTTAGGAGTGCCTATCTCACTATTGAAGAAATCTATCGCTCTTTTATAATCCCCTATCAATTCAAATGCGTCGATGATCTTATTGACATATGACTTATCTTTCAAATTGTAATAATAATACAGATCAAGGCCCAACACCTTTTCAATATCACCTGTAAGCGCCCATTCCTTCTCCAGGGCCACAAGCTTAGCTTTCGGGTAATCGAACTCATAAAGTTCATTGTTCTGAAGATAATAGACCGCAAGATAGGTAAATATTACATCGGGCTCATCTCCCAAATGCCGGAATTCCTCTTCACCGATGAGCGCCAATGCTTGCTTATACTTACCTTTTTGCACAAGAGAGAAAAATTGACCGCCCGCGAATTTGCCTTTTTTCTTACCGCCGAATAATATCATTAATTACCCATTCCCAGAAATTGTATCTCCGCAAAATATGCGATATACGGGTCAGCGTCATTCATCGCCTTATCAAGTATGGGTTTTGCGATGTCACGCGGATACTTGATCACTTCAATAAGGACCTTCTCCTTCAATTCCACCGCGTACTCCTCGCTTCCGAAGACACTTTCCATATAAGGGATGAGGGAGTCGCATTGTATCTCCGAACCTGCTTCCAGCGCGGCGAAGATAACCGAGAAAATAGGAAGAGTGACCAATTTGGGAAGGCTGTCGCAAGCCTGAATGAATTTCCACTCCTTCGAATAGTTCAACGCCAGTTCCACGGCCTTGAGATCCTTGGATCCCAGGAGTTTAATGATATTACCCTTGTATGCGGTCTCACCATATGAATAAAGGACACCGTAAGCCATTACCCAGATATGATCGTTCTTATAGACCTTAACAAGTCTTTTCATTGTCTTTGAGATCGTCGCATCTTTGCCAACATCTTTGAACACCTTCAGTATCTCCGCGATGAAAATGGGATGGTCAAAGTAGAATCCGTCAAGAACATCCGCACAAAGTGCTTCTATGCCCCTATTGTAGCCACAGAGCTTCATCAAATGGCCCGCTTCCGCCCGTACCCTGATGTCTACTTCCGAATAGGTGAAAATTGGATTGAGCACCCTCATCGCCCAAGTAGTTTTAAAACGCCCCTTGCCGATCGAACGGATCGTGCGAAGCGCCGAAAGGAGATAGTCGGAATCGTCATCCGGTTTGATATAATCAATTATGGCGTCTGCAAGTGAGGGGTCTCCTATCTCCTGAAGTGATTGCACAGCAGCTATACGCAGGAGGTAATTATCGCTTTTCAAAAGCTCGATCAATTTACCTGATACCTGGCTGGCCTTCAGCTTTCCCAGTGCCTTGGCGCTGGCGATCATAAGATTATCATTTTTTGTGTCAAAATTCTTTGCCAGATCAACAATAACAGATTTATCGCCGATAGAACCCAGTACCTCAATAACAGAGATCTTTGTGAAGTCATCGCCGGTTTTCAAGAGGCTCTTCATCGCCGGAAGAGCGGGTTTGCCTATATTGATCAGCAATTCCAGCGCTCCCAACTTGATATAATCATTATCGCTATCCAAAAAGAGCGCGAGATCAGGTATGATTATTTCCCCATAGGTCTTAAGTGTTTCAAAGGCCGCAATGCGGATCTTCGCATTCTCAGAACCAAGGAGTTCTATGATCTGCGGTATCGGCTCGGCGAAGAATTTCCCGCTATTGTTCATTTCCGCGGTATTTTTTAAAGCATTCATCACCTTTCCGAAGTACTGCTTGGGATTGGCATTAAGATCTCTTAATATCTGCTGATTCGCGGAATCCTGATTACATGCGCTGAACATCAGCAGGAAAGCAACGAAGGTTAACATTATCACTCTTCTTTTCATCTATTTCTCCTCTTCACCAACAATTATATTATGAATGTACCACAGGTCTTCTATGTCTCTTATGACGACCTTGATCTTTTCGGTCTTCCCGGTACCTTTCTCTCTGAAAAAAAGGTGCACGACATTGATATTGCCCAGTGTATCATCCAGAATAAAATCAGTTTTAACTATCTTTACATATCCCGAAGAAAGCAGCTCCATAATACTCTTTATCTCCGCATCCGTAGGATTATAATGCTTTTCATCCAGCATCATGCGGAACTCCTTCAGATTTCTAATGGTAGAAACACTTTTCAGGGTTTCGATCGTAGAATTAGGGGTTCTGAGATCCAAGTCCACATAGCAGGACAGGAACAGAAATACCGTAAATATCAGGAGTGAAATGCGGAGTCCTTTCATCGTCATTTATTTTACTCTATTTCGAAAAGAAGGTCAAGAAATCTTTTCCTTTTCCTGGAATTTCATGACATCTTCCATTTTACCCATCACCATCAGAATATCGTTCTCTTTGATCACTGTATCCGGAGAAGGTATAAGATTAACATCCCCATTGCTTTTAACTCCTATAACATTGAGATTATAAACATTTCTGATTTTGAGCTCGATTATCGATTTTCCAGTAAAACTCTTCGGTGAACGGAATTCAATATAGTAAACATCACCGGAAAATTCAAAGGAATCGAGAATATTCGGCCCAACAAGAGAATTAGCGAGTCGTTTACCGCCTTCAACCTCGGGAAGCACCACTCTGTCGGCGCCGATCTTCATGAGGACCTTTTCCTGCAGACCGGTCACTGCCTTCGCCACGATCTTCTCAATACCCATTTCCTTCAATAAAACCGTGATCATTACGGAAGATTCCAGATCTGTGCCGATAGAAACAACGGCAACATCGTATTTGCTGACGCCTATTGCCTTTAATGCGTTTTCATCGGTAGCGTCTATAGCCACACTGCTTGTGGCAAATGATTGAGCGTATTGCGCCTTTTCCGGGTCCTTATCAATAGCAAGGACCTCCATATGCAATTCATTTAAACGCTTACATACAGAGAGACCGAACTCCCCCATCCCTACAATGATGTACTTCTGAGCCATTACTGCCTCCTAACCGACCATTACTTGTTCCTCGGGGTATTCGATCTGTACGGGCCTGTCGCTTTTCTTAATACTCAAGGCGATGAGCGTAGGGCCTAACCTGCCAAGGAACATCGTTATAATTATAATCATTTTTCCTATATTATTCAAATACGGGGTCACCCCTGTGGAGAGGCCGACCGTGCCGAAAGCGGATACCAGCTCAAAGAAAAGTCTTTGAGAAACATCCTGTCCGGCGGATGATGGAACTTGCATATTTGTCATAAGCAATGCCATAAACGAAATAAACAGCCAGAATATGGCTACCAGAAATATAGTGATCGTTCTATAAACAATAATTTGCGGGATCGCCTTATTGTGCGCGACAACCCTGTCTTTCTGACGGAAGAACGAACCGAGTATCAGCAGAAGGAGGAAGAAAGTGGTAACCTTGATACCTCCTGCCGTGGAACCCGGGCCTGCACCGATGAACATGAACAATTCATTCAACATCAATGTAGCGGGACGCGCGCCTCCGAGATCGATCACATTGAACCCCGCGGTCCTTGCGGTAGCGGAATGGAAAAATGAAACCAATATCTTCTCGAAAAAGCCCATCGAACTGAGTGTATTGTCCTTCTCAAGAAAGAACATCGCTATCGTTCCCCCCGCCAAAAGGACAACGGTGCCGAGAAGCATCAGTTTTGTCTGAACTGAAAATTTCTTCATTCTTATATTGAGGCCTTTGTTAAAGATATTCAACTCGAAAAGTTCGTAAAGAATAAGAAAACCCAAACCACCGAATATAAATAAAGTGGAAGAGGTCAAGAGCACAAGAGGCGAATCCGAAAACGCGGAAAAAGAATCTACAAAAGTAGAGAATCCCGCATTACAGAAGGAGGATACCGAGTGAAATATTGAATAAAACAGTCCTTTCCCCCATCCATACAAGGGAATAAATTTCAAACAGAAGAAAAATGCGCCGAATGCCTCAAAGATCACTGTGTAAGTTATAACCTTCACGGATAGGTTGACGATATCAAAGAAATCCCCCTTGGGAGCCACGAGCTCTCTGATCACAAGCTGATGCCGTAAGGAGAGATCCCTCTTGATAAGCTGATAGAAGAAAGTTGAGATCGTCATTATACCCAAACCGCCAAGCTGAATCGAGATTAGAAGGATCAGCTGTCCGAAAAAGGTAAAATCCTGGCCGGTATTCTTCACGATAAGCCCGGTCACACAAACCGCTGAGGTTTCAGTGAACAGGGCATCAATAAAGGATATGCCATTCTTTGTGGAGAATGGCAGCATCAATAATAATGTTCCCGATAGTATGACTAAAAGAAAGATGAAAACTATCAGAACGGGAGGAGAAAATTTCTTTCTCATTAAACTCCGTATTAATTCTTAGCCAAAACTTCTTTTACTCTGTCAACTACCTTTTCAAATTCAGTCGGGTCCTCAATGGCCATATTTGAAAGGATCTTTCTATTAAGGTCCATTTCCGCCATTTTCAGGCCGTGAATAAATCTGCTGTATGAGATCTCATACTGGGTAAGAGCATTGTTTATTCTCTTGATCCAAAGTTTTCTGAAATCTCTTTTGCGCTGCTTTCTATGAATATAGGAATACCGTAGGGAATGTATAACCTGTTCCTTTGCTCTTCTGAACTCTCTTGATCTCAGTCCCCTGTAACCGGAGGCCTGATCCATTATTTTCTTTTTTCTTTTTTTCCTTGCAACTGAAAATTTTGCTCTGGTCATCTTTCTCTCCTAACTTCTTCCGTAAGGCAGAAGCCCTTTCACTTTTTTTGCAGCCGAAGGTGAGAGAATCGAGGCATTTCTTAGTCTTCTTTTTCTCTTCGAGCTCTTTTTTGTCAATATATGACCTTTTCCTTCATGATTTACTTTCACCTTTCCTGTGCCGGTGATCTTAAATCTCTTCTTTGCACCCTTGTGGGTTTTTAATTTTGGCATCACTTCCTCCTACTTCTTTTTTTTAGGCATCAATACTACTGAAAGGCTCCTGCCCTTCATCTGCGGCTTCTTATCAATGATCACAAGTTCCTGCAGTTCACCGATCAACCTCTGAAGAAGCTCATAGCCCTTCTCCTGGTGGAGGATGGTCCTGCCCTTGTAAAACACCGTTGCCTTTACATAGTATCCCTTCTCAATAAATTCAATTATATGATCTCTCCGATATGAATAATCATGATCGGAGGTCTTGGGACTGAATTTTATCTCTTTTACTACGATCTTCGTCTGGCTTTTCTTTGCCTTTTGTTTCTTCTTCTCAAGATCATATTTATACTTTCCAAAATCCATTATTTTACAGATGGGACAATCTTTTCCCTGGCTCACCATGATCAGGTCCAATCCTATTTCACGGGCTTCTGCCAAGGCAGCGGCCGTATCCACAAGGCCTCTCATATTCCCATCCGCATCAATTAAACGCACTTTCCCTCTCGGGACTCTCTCATTGACCAAAAAGGTCTCTCGGTTTCTATTGGTTGATACCAAACTTACCTCCTGAAAATTCAATAAATATTTGCATAAGCATTTTTAAACATCGGTCTTCGTTTACCTTTCTCCCGCGAACGGGGGCAAGGCGGAGCTACCTGCTGTCAGACAGGCGTCTCGTCTTTGTTCCGTGTATTATACTGATTCGCCCGCTGAAAGTCAAGCGCATCGCGCTACGCGTGAAGATAGAGGTTGGAGGTTGGAGGCTAGAGGTTAGTGGGGAAATGAATAATGAAGAAATTAACAATGAACAATTGAAGAGTGTCATCCAGAGGGAGTTTGCGACCGTGGGATCCAGTTTTTATTTCATCCCGTCTTTTTCCCTACTTGACACTTCACACCTCACACTTCGTTCGTGCCGAACGACCGTCTGTCCCGATGTAAAGGTTCCAAGCAAAGAGTTGACAGGAAGCGAAGCGTGTAAACTCTTTGCCCCGTTAGAATCAAACGCAAATATCCTCCACATATCTTCTAATGTCATTCTGAAAGAGCGGTAGCGACTGAAGAATCCATCTCTTTTCTTCTCTTCCCTGGTTACCTGGGGACGGTTATCACGCACCTTGAATCTTTCGATAAAATCTACTTTTTGATATTTTCTTCAGAATTAGTATAATAGCGTATAGGTTGGAGATAAATATGTTTTGTAGGAATTGTGGAAAGGAAATAGATGGTTCTTTGGAGGAATGCTCTTTTTGTAAAGAACCGATTATCAAAATCAAAATAAAGAATTACCTTTTGGAATCAATACTTGCTGCAATATTTTGTAATATCATTTTTGGTTTAATAGCATTGAATTATTCTATTAAGGTTAAGCACCTTACTGCAGCAGGAGAAATCAAGGAGGCAATAAAAGCTTCTAAAATCGCGAATAGATGGCTCGTTACTTCAGCTATCGCCTTTTTTATAGGAATATTTCTAATAATTTATCTTGTGTCTTATGGTGCTTAATTAGGGTACCTGGGGACGGTGGTTGCAAAAGTTGCACGTTCACATGCACGATCTTCGTATCGCTCCTTTATTAATGTATTTATCGCCTTTTCAAACCACACATCAAGATATTTCTCGTACACCCCATATAGCCGTGCATCAAATTCGTTATAATATGTATCCGGCCCAGTATAACGTGAATTATATGATCCTAATTCCGAATATTTTCATATCATGCAACTTCTGCAACCACCGTCCCCATTTTTCGCTATCGAATGATCACAAATTTGCCTGTCGTACTTTCCGTATCATTTGAGATCACATAGAAATATACACCCGCGGCAATGTCTTCACCGGCTTCGTTCTTCAGATTCCAGGAATAAGACATACTGTCCGCATCTATCTCTATGATGATCTCTCCACCGATCGTATATATCTGCACTATCGCATTTTCTGTCAGATTGGCAAATGTGACCACACTCACGCCGCCATCCGATTTCCAGGGGTTCGGATATACAACGATATTCTCCAAGTCCGTTGCAAATAATTTCGTTCCGGTAAAATCAGCATCCGCAGCATCACCACTGAAATCGATATATGTCAGGTTTACAGGGGCAAATGTATAATTTGTCTTTGCCGGCGTGATCACATAAGTTGCACCGGCATCAAGATCGTTAAATACATAATTCCCTGAGACATCTGTGATGGTCATTGCCGTGGAATCACCTGTGAGGTTGACTGTGACATCCGGGAATGGATTAACTCCATCCGTGATCGTGCCGCTTATTATCCATTGATCTAGTGTACCAGTAAAGTCTGCATCGGTTACATCACTACTCAAATTAATATATGTCAGGTTTACCGGGTCAAATATATAATTTGTCTTTGCCGGCGTGATCACATAAGTTGCACCGACATCCAAATTGCCAAATGAATAATTGCCGTTTGTGTCAGTAATTGTGCTTGCCGTGGAATCACCCGTAAGATCGACCGTAACATCCGGCACTGGATTAGTTCCATCCGTAATCGTGCCGCTTATCGAGTATATTTGAAGAACATTCGGCGCATCAAGTGGATTTGTCGGGTCGCCGCTTGCGGGTGCATTGTAGTGATCATAGGCTTCAAAGTAGTATGTATAATCACTTCCCAGAGCTAAATCGGAAATAGAATAAGAATATATTTTTCCATCTGAAAATGTAGTATCTCCAGCATCTGCTTCAGTCATCGTAAACGGACTGCCCGTAATATCTGTGCCGCCCTTCAATATGTAAACCTTCGGACATCCGTATTTAGGAGCATTATTTTCAGAACTTGTATAATCTATCCGATAGGTAAATGTGCTTGAATCATTTCCTGTCTCAGGGTCGATGCCGTCTGCCGTATAATTGGATTCAGCCGTCCAGGATAAACCCGGATGTGATGTGAAACCATTCGCTTTCCAAAAGTTGAGGCCGCCTGCTAAATTACCAATGAACATATCAAGATCACCGTCATTGTCGATATCTACGAAATCATGACTGCTCGCGCTGCCGACATCGATCGCATTGTAATCACTTGTGATCAGTGTCCATGCCGGTGTATTGGCATTTCCGTCGTTTCTATAATAATTTAAATTCCCTGAGTTTTCTCCGATGAACATATCAAGATCACCATCATTGTCGATATCTACAAAATCAGGACTGCTCGCGCTACCAACATCGATCGATTGATATGCCGTATCAACAAGTGTCCAGGAAGCGATTGCCGCTGTGCCGTCATTACGATAATAGAAGACATTACCGTAAAATTCACCGATGAATAGATCATAATCACCGTCATCATCAATATCTGCAAATGCCGGTTTACAATCCTGTCCCACATCGTACGATAGATAATTATCCGTGACATATACAAATGATGCTGCGGCTGCCGTGCCATCATTACGATAATACTCGATCAAGCCGTACCTTTCACCGATTAGCAGATCAAGATCATTATCATCGTCAATATCTACAAAAGCGGGGGCAGAATATCCTCCCACATTAATGGCCTGATAAGAAGAGTCAACAAGTGTCCAGGCGGGCGTATCGGCAGTTCCATCATTACGGTAGTATATGATCTCCCCGTAAAGTTCACCAAAGAAGAGATCAAGATCTCCATCATCATCAATATCCGCAAAGGCGGGAATACTTCTGGCGCCAACATCAAATGCTCTGTAATCCGAAGAAACATAGCTCATCGATGGGGTCGTAACATTGCCATCGTTTCGGTAATAATCTTCAAAACCACTTTCGGCACCTGCGAACAGATCGAGATCATTATCATTATCAATATCCGCAAAACAGACACTGGAACAGGTCCCAACATCTATTGACTCCCAAGTCGCGTCGACAAGTGTCCAGGCAGCGGTATTAGCGGTTCCGTCATTTCTGTAATAATATATATTGCCGGCATATTCCCCAATGAACATGTCAAGATCACCGTCATTGTCGATATCTACAAAATCGGATTTGCTTCTTAAACCTACATCGATCGCATTGTAATCACTTGTGATCAGTGTCCATGCCGGTGTATTGGCATTTCCGTCGTTTCTATAGTAATTCAGATTTCCGGAAAATTCTCCGACAAAGAGATCGAGATCACCGTCATTGTCGATATCTGCAAAATCAGGACTGCTATTGCTGCCTACATTGATCGAGTTATAGTTACTCGTAACATAAGTCCATGAAGACACTGCCGCCGTCCCGTCATTGCGATAATAGTTGATGTTTCCAGAAGTCTCACCAATGAACATATCATAGTCACCGTCATTATCAATATCAGCGAATTCGGGATAGGATTCCTGCCCGATATCTATCGATTCATAACTTTCGGTGATCAGCACCCATACAGGGCTTGCCGCTGTACCATCATTGCGCTTATAAAATATCCGGCCATCGGACTCGCCTATAAACATATCAAGATCACCGTCATTGTCGATATCCACCAGTGTCATCGTACTCAATCTTCTGCCGCCGGAATATGCCCTTTCCCAAGTGCTTCCGTCCACATCCGCTTCATAGACCCTTGTCCAGTTTATATCGGCAAAGGCATTGCCGCTGAATAAAAGGAAAAACACGCAGACAAACAATAAAATTTTCTTCATCCTTGACTCCTCGCTCTATTTGTAATTTACGCAGAAAGCATTTTTACTGCGATTATTATACTTTACTTTGGATTTTTCTCCAAATATCTTAAAGGCATCTGCTTGACAAGAAGAATCCTTTTTGATATAACCCGGTAGTTGTTTTATTAACGGAGGATAAAAATGAATAAAAATTCACTTATGTATCTTGTCTTTATTGCGTTTTTCATGGCTCTCTTAGGTTGTGGTGAAAAACCAGATTTTCACAGCACTCCAATAACAATTGATGATAATTCTAAAATTTCATCATCTATCGTTGAAGGAATCGATAAAACCATTGATTTGTGTAGCAGAATTTCGGATGATGACTACAATTACTATTTCTGCATTAAATGCCAAAGTGAAGATGTTATATTGGACAATACAGACAGGGACGGTGTTAAGAACCTAAGTGAAAACTTAATCACTCCGCCCACTAATACTGAAAATTTTACTGAGTTGACATTTGAAGATATTCTTTCGGGAATATATTATGGAATTGAAAGCAACTATGTGTTTTTTAAGAGTGAACAGCGAAAGAAAGCATTTATGAACAAGGTAAGGTCTCTTGATGTTATTTTGGCTAATGCTAATAAGGGCAGCGCACTAAATAAGATTGAAAATGATATTAAAGAAAAATCAATTTACTGGGTTTATGGTGGTGAGGATTATTCCAGGGCTAAATTAAACGAACTGTTGGATTTGATTGTTTTTAAAATAAAATACCCTGAAGTCATTATTCAAAATTCAATGGATTTTTCATCTAATGCTTACTGGAATCCGGCAACAACGCAAAGTGGCTGGGTTAAAATAGCATTATTGGTAATGGGTGTGTATGCAATCGCTAAACTTGCTACCTGGCCGGTGGTTGCTCCGAGTGAAATAGCAGTGCATTGCACAGACTGTGATTATTGTTATTTCTCATGTGATATTAAATACGCAGACATTGAAACTCGTGGTATGTATGATGCGTATATGGAATGTCGTAATTCATGTCAAAATTCAACTGATTGCCAAGAATGTTTCAAGTAATAAAGGATTGAGTTATGAAAAGAATAAGTATTTTCGCGATTCTGTTGCTTCTTATGATTTACCTGATAACATTTACCATATTATCATGGGATGACATCACCAGTCTTGGGAAAATGAATTACCTACCCTTTGTCTTGATAATTCTCTTTTTACTTGAATCAGTTATTGCTCTGATTAACTCGAAATATACATTTCCCTTGTTCATTGTCATTACGATTCTGTTCCAGATATTCACAGATGTGAACTACCTAGTTATAGTTGGGTTCTTTGTTCTGTCTCTGCCTGTTCTATCATTTATTTTTAATATCAAAAAGCAGAAAGGTACAAGATTCTCATTGGGATATCAAGTGATTATGTTGATCGCTTCAGCGATGATACCGATTCTTACGCTTTCTGGATATATTGATCTTCAAATAGTCCTTATAAAATACTACCTATTTTTAATGATTTCTCCATTGATTGTATTACTATCAGACAATTGGGAGAAAATATTAATTGAGGAGTAATTTTCTCGGTAATTGAGAAATATTTTCACAGACTTTCAGAAGATCAACTTTCAATGTGTAGCAGGCACGATTTTCCTTCCTATTTGCATAAGGAGCGGGAGTGTATTATAACCATTAAAAGGGTCGGATTCCGAAGTGGAAGGAGCAAATCTTGCCAGATAGTAAAAAAGTCAAAGAACTCCCAATTCTGATTAATCTCTTCGAGCGAAATAAACATCAATATCTTTGTTAAAAGTAAAATAATTGCTATAATCAAGGCAGAGCAAAAAGGAGTTCTCGTGAGAAAGAAAGCGTCGCATAATCTATTGTTATTTCCCCTGCTTTGCATTACATTTCTACTTATTGCCTCAAGCGCGAAGTATCCGTACTCAAAAGAGATAATAGATACATTGAAAAAGGCGGGAAAGAACAAGAGCGAGCTGATCAAAGTGCTCGAACATTACAATGCTTATCCGGAGAAGTCAAAGGCCGCTCACTATCTGATCGAAAATATGGCGGGCCATTGCTATGCACCATTTCAGCTTCTGGATGAAAAGAAAAACAAGGTATGCTTCAATATTCTTGATTATCCCGATTATAATGCATTGAAAGAGGCATTGAACGAAATAGAAAAGGAAAAAGGAGAATTGCGATTCAAGGTGGAGAAGCTGATCTATGATGCGAAGGTCATCAAGGCGGAGTTCCTTATCAAGCAGATCGACCATGCTTTAAGAGCATGGAAAGAGAGGCCGTGGGCCAAACAGTATTCATTTGAAGTATTTTGTGATTATATTCTCCCCTACCGCGGAAGCAATGAGCCGCTTGAAAATTGGAGAGAACCCCTTTTTAATAAGTACAAGAACATCGCTAAAGACATGAAAGACCCCGCCGATCCCACCGAAGCGGCTGTCATCATCAATAATGACATACGCTCCTGGTTTAAATTCGACTCAAGGTTCTATGTACACCCCACCGACCAGGGATACGCTGAAATGCTGGAAACCGAAATGGGAAGATGCGAGGATATGACAAATCTGACGATCTACGCTCTCAGGGCAAATGGCATCGCTGTCACAAGTGATTATACACCACATTGGGCGAATAGCGGGAATAATCATGCATGGAATGCGATCGTACTCCCCGGCGGAAAGGCGGTCCCCTTCATGGGCGCGGAGGCGAATCCCGGGAAATACCGTTTATCCAATAAGGTGGCAAAGGCATACCGGAAGATGTTCAGAAAGATCAAAGACAATCTCTACTTCCTAAAGAAGAAGCAAAAGCATATCCCACCATGGCTCGGCGGTAAAAGCTATCTTGATGTTACCAAGGATTACTCGGATGTGTGCGATGTAAGTTATCATTTTACAGGTAAGCTGCGCAAGAAATACGATATCGCTTTTCTGACGGTATTCAATTCCGGAAAGTGGAAGGCGATGCAATGGGGAAAAATCGTGAATAATGAAGCGGTTTTTGCGGATATGGGAAATGACGAGATCCTGTATTTACCCGCCCTTTACATAAAGAAAGAGATAATCGGCCGCGGTAATCCCTTTGTTTTACACAATGATGGGACGAGAACATCTATTGACCTTGATAAAAACACCACAATTACCGTGAAATTGCTTTCCACAACGCGCAGAAAGGAATTACTGTCAACCGATGGAATAGTAAGTTCTTGTTTGAAAGACGATACCGAGTATGAACTTTTTTATTGGGAGGATGAGTGGATATCATTCGGGAAGAAGACCGCGGTAAAGGAGGAAGTGATGGTATTTGATAACCTCCCCACGCATGGCCTATACTGGCTGGTGGAAGTGGAAGGAAATAAAGAAGAAAGGCCTTTCACCTACGAAAATGACATGCAGATATTCTGGTAAATAATGTAATTGATGTGAATAATACAGAAAGTAAGGATTTATTCGTCAAAGCACTAATGAACCGGGCAGAGGTTTATGAGCTCGTCGGAGAGCCAAACAAGTCTTTGATTGATTATAGAGTGGCTCAGGAATACTCTGAAGGGGAAGTGCTCCTTCAGATCAAATTGAAAGTTGCTGACACGCTTTTGCAGGGATTGAGTGATTACGACAAATCAAATGCGATCATAAAAGAGATCCTGAACGAAATTGATGAGAGGAAATATCCAAAGATCCATGCGCTGGCATTGAAAATAATTGGCGGGATTTACCTTGATAAAAGCAAATATAATAAGGCATTGGAGTACTTCAAGAACTTTTTGCTCTCATGCGAAAAACTATCCTATAAAGCAGGGATAGGCGAGGCTTATCACAACATTGCAATGATTTATCAGTCCACTGGAAAAGTAGACGAAGCCCTGTTGTGCTTTAAGAAAGCCTTGGCGATCAGTAAAGAGGAAAACAATCTAAGGGGCTTAGGCGAAGATTATAATTGCATCGGTGGGATATACTGGGGGCGCGGTGATTATGATGAAGCGCTTTCCTATTTTAATGAGTCCTTGGATATCGCAAATAAGATCGGTGATAAACAGGGCGCTGCGATAGCTATCGGAAATATCGGAATAATATATCGCTCTAAAGGGGAATCCAAGAAAGCTTTGAGTAATCTCTTCATATTTGAAAAACTGTGTAAAGAACTCGGCAATCCGAAAAGAAACGGGGTGGCATGTTGCAATATCGGGAATGTATATTTCGATATGGGGAAATTTGATATGGCATTGGACTATTATAAAAAATATTTGCACATTTCACAGGAGATCGGATATGAAAAAGGGATCTCAACCGCTTATGGGAATTTCGGCATTATTTACGGATCAAAAGGAGAATATGACGAAGCTTTGAAATACTTCAAGAAAAATCTGAAGGCCGCAAGAAAGATAAATTATCAACAAGGAATATTGGATGCAATAGGAAATATCGGCTCGGTCTATGAGGCGAAGAAAAGATTCGATGAAGCTGCAAATTATTACAAAAAAGCATTGCACCTTTCACTGAAGATCGAGGATTATCCCGGAAGTGTGAGGTACATACAAGATATCTGCATTCTCTATCACGATGAAAAGAAATATGACAAAGCGATGCAGTTTTTACTCGAACTCAAAAAGGAATATCCAGAAGTTACCAATAGCAGATTCCTTACAGAAATTTCCACACAGCTCGGCAAGCTCGAAAAGCCAAGATGAGAAATGTCAAATAGAGGTTAGAGGTTAGAGGTTGGAGGTTAGTTTGCAGAGAGTAATGAAGAATTGGGAAATGAAAGATGAAGGCTTATAAAGAAATTGAAAATGGACAATTGACAGTTGACAGTTGACAATGGTATTTTCGTATTTTCGTAATTACGAAAATACGAAAATAGGTACAGAACATAGAGAAATAGATCTTTCGTTACACTCAAGATGACAGACCATGCAAGTTTCCCTTATCTTATCAATGCGAATTTGCCGGTTCTTGAGATATCGGTCGCTCCATCTTTTACATGATAAACATATATCCCCGGGGAAAGATCCCCTACTTCAATAAACTTCTGTCCGATGTCATTAGGTAAATATATTTCAGATAGGACTTTTGCTCCCGAAATATCATATATGTCAATGCTGCCGCTTTCTGTGAGATTTTCAAAATATATGTATTCCATTGATGGATTAGGATAAATTAGCAGAAGATCCAGCTCTTCCATAGCGGCAGTTGAAACCTCGGGGCCGCTGCTCAAAGTCAAAGGCGCAGTATCTGTAATCGCGTTCTGTCCCCATTTGTCTTCTGCTTCAAATATGTATGAATACTTGTCTCCGGATCCCAGATAGAGATCCAGAAAATAAACCGCTCCGGTATTAAAACTCCCGCCTTGAAAGGACATTATATAAGGAGATCCCGGATATTCAAGCCCATTGTCATAAATACGCAGGCGGGGATATCCCGCATACGGATGTTCGTTATCATCGTCCGTGTAGGAGATCTGAAAAGTAAACAAGGTAGATATATCTCCGGTATCGGGATCTACTCCGTCCACCAGATAGCCGGGATCGCCAGTCCAGGAAAGTACCGGCAATGGATTTATCACCGTTAGGCCGGCCGTCTCAGCCGTTGCCGTGCCGACAGCCTTTTGACCCCAGATATCATATGCCTCAAAGAAATATTGAAAATCCCCCGGCGGCAGAACGGTCTCTGCTGAATATACCGCACCGGCATTATAAGCTCCCGAAATATAATTGAGAATGACCGGAGAGGAATCTATTTCTACGGCTCCTTCAATAATGTGAACTTCAGGATAATTTGATAATGGAGCTTCATCATCCAGATCTGTATACATGACACGGAAAACAAACGTTTCAGATACACTTCCGCTATGGGGATAAACCCCGGAAGAAGAATAATTAACCTCGTTTGTCCATGTCAATTCCGGGTAAAAATTGCTCACTGAAGGGCCGGACAT
This sequence comes from bacterium, assembly GCA_023133295.1. Lineage (GTDB taxonomy): Bacteria > AUK180 > AUK180 > AUK180 > AUK180 > JAGLWT01. Next base: position 25,650 of record JAGLWT010000015.1, read on the forward strand.
CTGCGAAATGCCGTCCCCTGTAGAAGAGAGGCCCCATTTATCGTAACATTCAAAATAATACTCGTATTCTCCCGGAGGTAGTGTGAGTGAAAAGGAGAAAGTAGCACCTGAGATCATATCTCCGGATTCAAAAGACATCTGGTGTGGAGAACCAGAGATCTCTGCTGACTCTTTTATTATATGAATAAGAGGATATCCCGATAACGGCTGATCGTTGTCCTGATCCGTATAAATAACCTTGTAGGTAAATGTAGTACTGACCACGCCTGTTTCCGGATCCAACCCGTCAGTCAGATATCCCGTGCCTCCCGGCCAGGTAAGAGAGGGTATATGCGAAACGACCGGACCATCCTGCGAAGAGACGGCATCTCCTGTAGCTCCGAGGCCCGTATCGTCCTCAGAAGAAAAACTGTATGAATAATTTGATCCGCTTGACAACAAAATGGCATAATTGTATGTTTTTCCATCATAGAAAAAATCGTCTTCTGAATTATTTTCAACCATTGTAAACGGACTTCCCGCAATATCTGTCCCTCCTGCCAGAATCTGCAATTTGGGATCGCCGGCAGACGGAGGATCGTTATCAATATCCGAATATGAAACCTGAAAAGTAAATGTCGTTTCAACTGACCCGATGTGAATATCAAGACCATCGCTTTCATAATCCTGCTCTCCCGTCCACGATAACAAAGGAGGATTAGCATCTGTTTGCTGAATAAACCGCAGTTCCTCATTGAAGGAATTGAAATAGCATATATACGGATTATCATTGTAATATACATCAAGCGAGGAATACTGCGACTGGGCGTCATCCAAAGTTGTCATGCTCCATTCACTCCCATTATAGTACGCATACCTTAACTGCGTGTTTGATATGTCAGCGTAACTTATGTGAATGTGATCTTTAGAGTCCACTTTCAAGGATGAGAATTCGCCTACTTCGCCGGATTGCTCTACTATGCTTATGCTCCACAGAACTCCGTTCCAATGGGAGTATTTCACATCCTTGAGTTGGGCATCATAATAGCTGATATGCGGATTATCTTCAGAGTCAATGGCGAGAGAGGAATACTTCCCCGTGGAAGAATTCGCATCCACTATCATAATATTCCATGAAGAACCGTTGAAAAATGCGTATTTTAATACATTGTTGTATTCATCGTAATAACTGATATGAGGATTATCATCGGAATCTATCGCTATTGAGGAGTATTTACCTACACTTGGATTAGTGTCAATACTTTTTACATCCCAAACAGCCCCGCTTCTCGTGGCATACTTCAAATGCCCATTTGTAGAGTCATAATAACTTATGTGAACATTTCCGTATCGATCGAGGCATATTGAGTTGTATCTGCCTACGGCCCCCGAGGAGTCAACGGTTTCCGAAACGCTCCATGCTCCCCAAATACTTTCTTGTAGGGAAATTAGTAATACAAAACACATGAGCAAACGCAACAAGATCTTAATAAGGGCCTCCTAGCATTTAATTATACCAGAATCGATAAATTTGTTCAAATTCAAAAAACCGCATTATTCCTTTCTTCATTGTATATTGTCATTCCCAGGCGCATGACCTTGGGAACCCCGATTACATCGGGGAGCAGGGAATCCATCTTTCTCCACCTACAAACCTATCATCCTATCACCCATTTCCTCACCTTACACTTCACGCTTCACACTTCATAATGCCTCGTACTTCTTTTTGATTTGACTTTTAATCGGACAAAAAGATATAACATAGGCAAGGGAAGGAGAATGTATGAGAATATCTCAAATCTATTTACTGATCGCAGTACTGATGCTAAGCGTTGTAGGATGCACAAAACAGATAGACAGCTCAAAACTCGAAAAACGGGACGGAGTTTTTTATGAAATCGGCAAATCAAAGCCATATACCGGAAAAATCGTTGATGCATATGAGAATGGAAAATTAAAGAATGAAAAATCATTCAAAGACGGGCTGAAGTCAGGTGAATGGGTTTGGTATTATGAAGACGGCAGCATAATAGAGATAGGACATTATCTCAACGGCAAAGCGGAAGGAGAATATATTTCCTATTTTAAGGACGGAAAATTGAAAGTGAAAGGTCAGCTTAAAAATAATGCCAAGAATGGCCTATGGGTCTATTATTACAGCAATGGCAATGAAAAGTACAGGGGAACCTTCTTGGACGGCAAGGAGCATGGCGAAGTGATAAAACATTTCGAGAACGGACAGCTGCAATCCAAGAGCACCTTTGAGAACGGAAGAGGGTATGGCGACCACATATCTTATTATGAAAACGGGGAGATCGGAGAAAGTTACAAATCGACCGGCGAATATATTTCTTATTACGACAATGGACAGATCAAGGCAAAAGGTAAATACAAAGATAAAAAGAAGGATGGTGAGTGGGTGGCATATTATAAGAATGGACAGATCCAGATGAAAGGAACTTATACCGCTGATATACCTGATGGGAAATTCGTTTCATACCTCGAAGACGGCAAACTCGAAGCAGAACAGACCTTCAAAGACGGGAAACTGGAGGGAAAAAAATAGGTGATAGGTTCGTAGGCAAAACATAGTGAATAGCGAAAAGTGAATAGTGAACAATTAGAGAAGAGGTTAGAGGCTGGAGGTTAGAGGTTGGTTGGGAAGTGAAGAATAAAGAATGAAGAATTGGGGAAATGAACAATGGACAATTACAGAATAGAACACAGAGAATTCCTATCTCAAGCGAATTTTCTTATTCCTCTCCCATGCTCCACTGGGTCCACTTGTACCTGGGTGATAGGGTGCTAAGTTAATAGGTGCAGAAGGGAGAATCAGAAATGGATAATGGAGCGGGGATAAAACATAATAAAAATGAGTAGACACAAAGATCATCTTGATCTGTTTATTACCGCCATCAAGGGCAGGGCCGAATCATACCTCTTTCTCGGAGAGATCGATAATGCTTTGAATGACTGCGCGACCGCTCTGTCTAAGGATCTGCCGGATGAGTCAACTATTACACTAAAACTTCTAAAAGCAGAGGTATTTTTAAGAGGAAAAGAAGATTTCGCGGCTTCGGAAGAGGTAGTTACCGAGGTTTTCCAACATGATAATTTGAAGCAGAATCCAAAACTTTACTCACAGGCGATCAATCTGATGGGAGGAATAAAGAGGTATGCGGGAGAATTTGACAGCGCCCTGGAATTCTATGAAAAATCCCTTGAATTGAACAGGAAAAAATCACTATACTCCAATATGGGTATTATTTCCACCAATATCGCTTCGCTGTATCACATAAAGGGCCAATTCGAAAAAGCAGTGGAATATCTTACAAAAGCACAGACGGCCTTCATCAGGTCAGGCGATATTTTCAATAGTGAGGATATGAAAAAAGATCTTGGCCTTATGCAGTTGGAGATGGGAAATTACGATGAAGCCGAAGTAAATTTCCTGCAATACCTGAAAAACGCAAAGAAACTGAGCTACAGGAAAGGTGAAGCTGAAGTATGCAACTTCCTGGGTTATCTTTATGAGGCTACAGGAGATCTCAAAAGCTCGCTCCTGTACAGAAAGAATTACCTCCGTCTTGCAAAAGAATTGAAAGAAAATTACCTCATCTCTTCCGCCAAGAATTCCATCGGGATGATGTATCAGTGCAAGGGAGAGAATAAAAAAGCCGAGAAGATGCTTAATGAAGCCCTTCGAGAAGCGCAGAATAATAAATATATCAACTTGATCGCGATAATCATGCTGAACCTTATCAGCAATTATCTCGCTCAGCGGGATTTCAGAAAGGCCCGTAATCATTTGAAAAAGGCGGAAAACATTATCCTTCCGATGAAAAACAGCAATTACTCATTCCACCTGCATCAGGGCTATGCGCAATATCAGGAGGATGTCAACGATCACGCCCAAGCGGTCCGCTATTATCACCTCGCAAAGGATAATGCCGAGGATATGGATAATCACAAACTGGTTATCTCTACTTGGTCAAAGATGATTGACTGCATGGAAAAGATCCCTGAAAGCGGAGTGGAGCAGGAGAGAGCGGAACTTGAAGCCTATGCGGAAAAATTCGATCTTCTTTCATATCTTGAGAAAGAAGAATGGTAATGATATAAGCAGAGCGAGCACTATCAGATATTTAACACTTGCCTTCTGAATCACACCCCTTATTCATACTTTTAAAAACATCAAAAAACTCTGCAGGAGAATGCTTTACGAGTTCGATGAGTTCTCCCCTGCCGGACTCCTGTTCAATTTTTAATCCCATATAACATCCGACAATATAAAACAGCCGATCACCAGAACATTGCCCAAGAACTTCTCCCAATAATTGGCCGGTTACGGGACTGCCGCTGTCCTTGCTGAGCATTTTAATTATACCCATGAATTGCGTCACTTTTTTTAAAAGCACTTGACTGTCGGACAGAACCGAATAGTCATAGTCCGCAAGTGCATTCAAGGCAATCCGTTTTTGGTAAGGCACCAATGTAGCCAATCCTTCATCCATTGTGATCCTCATAACCGTTTTCTTTAAATCTTCTTCATATCTTACTTTTGAAATATCCGGTAATGGATGATAATGAGCAAAACCGATATGAAATAACTCATGTGGAAGATAAAGAAGTATCTCTTGCCGGTCATTTCTGAATTGCTCCCAGTCAATATTCATTGCTATCTGACTGTTTAATGCTATTCCATTGTAACCGCCTATGAGGAAATACACCGTTACATCAGGTTCATAATCCTCTGGAAGATAAAGCAGCGAGAGCGGCGCGAATTCCTCCCTCATCTTTTGCTCATTACCTTTAAGATAACTGACGGTTTTCTTTAACTGTTTCAACCGTTCGCGTATATTGGAAAAATTGAAAGAAGTAGACTCGCCTTTCAGCGATAAAGCCAGCATATTCTCATCGAGCGGATTTGAGGAAAACTGCTTACTATGCTCATACACAAGTCTATAGCCCGGATGATTTACAATTTCATTTATCTTGTTCGTAGCTGGATTCGAGAAGTAGTCTATAACTATTTCTGCTGCGGAATAATCAAACTTTAATTGTGTATTCATGATATCTTCTCATGCAAGGGCCAAAAATTAAAAAGAATAAGTACCTCATTTGATTTTCTCCTTTATGTAAATAATTGCATTTATCGGTTCCAGTATAAAAGATGTTTTTGCAAAGCAAATTTTTTAATGTGTTCAAAAGGTAAACCTTTTATACCGTGTTAGGCGAAGTGATATTTTTTGCGTCATATCAATCGTCCTGATTTCTTCAAGACATATAAAACATCTGCTGTTACGAATTCATTCATATACTTCTTACTTGTTCCATCCCAATCAACAAGTGAGCGGCCTGTCGTTCTTTTTTGTGTGATTTTATAATATCTTCCCTCGGCGGGAAACCCACCATCCGGTAATTGCTTTGATTCCAATATTTCTAAAGCATTGTTGCATCGTTCGTCTCCGATAAAACCTGCTTCCGCCATAACTTTCAATCCAAACAAAATATCGTAACGCCAGTAACAAGGATAGTGAAGCTTTATGAAGTCTTCTTTTTTCCATCTTTTCCTCGGTTTAATTTCAAACATTTTTCTTTTGAGAAAAATTTCAGAGGCGTTCCTGGCAGCATTTTTTACATCCCTATTGCCGGTTAGCTTTCCATAAAGAGCTAACCCACGAAGGGGAATGAGAGTTTCCATAAAAGATGAATTTATTGCTTTCGGATTCTTGTCACAATTCCATCCACCATCGGGCCATTGCCACTTAAGTAAGCGCTCTACCAACTTCTCTATTCTTTCATCTGCCAAACCAAGAGAAAGAAGATAGTAAAGTGTATTTCCTTCAAGCGAGGCGCATCTTCTCATTAGACCATTAATAATTTTTATGTTTTTTTCTTCATGTTTTGAAAAAAGCCATTCATAGACCTGCTCCCTTAAAGAAATTAGTGATTTATCCCCTGGGGGATAATTTATATCCGCTAATATTGCCAGAATCCAATGGGCACCGTACCATTTACGATAGGGGTGAAAGGGAATTTTCCCATCCTTATCTCTTTCTGAGAGAAGCGAACCTACCAGTGTCCCCGATTTTACCTCCTCTTGAAGTTTTATGATCTCACCCGGCTCTAATTTTTTATCGAGAATATTCATCAGAACTTTTAATCGTACCACTGGTTCATTTGAGTTAAGTAGCTTGTTAACTATATTAATATTTATCATTTCGCTTCCTGATAGACAATTGACATTTCACCTAACGCTTTGCAGGTAAAGAAGTTAAGAAGTAACCGTATAGCCGCTGTTAAACGACATCCCATTCTACTTTACCCCCAATATCTTTTCCAAAGTCTCCCGGATTTCTTCTTTTTCTAAAGGTCCGTAAGTGCTCCATGGAAACTTGCCATTAACATAAGTACCGCCAGCTATACCATATTTTTCCAATGCCTCTCGCTCATCAACACAAAATTCATTGAGAATAAGGTTGTTATTGCTCAATTCATTGCACACCTCTTGCAGGTTGACTAATGTATATGGATCTGCCGGACATTTTGATGACCAAAATATATCCACTATTACTTTACCGGAAACCTGTCTAAATTGGTATTTCTGTTTATAATGAATCGGAGAAGGTAATTTTACATCTTCAAATTTCCTAATAAGCATTGTTAACCCATCATTTTCAAATTCCTCAAAACCGAGTTTTGCGAAGAAACCCTTCATATCCTCCGTATAAGCAAAGCCGAAAGGTGTAACGATCCCCTTGCATTTTCCTTGTACATCTTTTATCATTGCTTGAACAAGAGTACTGCCGCATCCGGGAATCCGTTCTCTATGAGGACCTCCCCACGGTAGAGTATGTGGCGCGACCATACAATTGATGATGTAAAGGCCCTTTCCTTTATGAAAATTGCTCAGTTCGATCGGCATATATTCAATAAAACCAACTTCTTCTTCTCCCTCGTAAGCAAATTTAGCGGAAAGACCTTTGGGTATCATCTTTTTGAGCCATTCTACTTTTATTTTCGCTGCGCGAAGTTGGGTGTGTTCCTGTTCTGTGAGTTCTGACTTTTTTGAAATATCCCCTTCCCCGCAGCACGCCTCTGCTATCATTGTATTTTTGTTCAATGACTTTATCTCCACCTTATCCTCCTTTTACAAAGAGAAATAGAGTTAACTTTGTTTTTACGGCAAATTCAACCTCAGTTCCCAATCTCACCGGTGACCAACCAAGGTACCCTGCTCCTATTTCCACTTTTTCCAATTTTCACCTCTCGCCACTAACCTCAAACCTCTAGCCTCCAACCTCTCTTTCAATTCTTCACTATTCACTGTATCTAATTGTCCAATTGTCAATTTCTCAACAGGCCTCTCCCCACTAACCTCCAACCTCTAGCCTTCTATGAAAGAAAAAGTCAA
>JAGLWT010000150.1 GCA_023133295.1 bacterium
CATAAAATGATGTGAGAAAAACATAGCTAATAACGAAAAGATGGATTCCCAATCGAGTTGGGAATAACGGATGTGATTCCCTTTTTCCTTACCCACTTGTGCACTTGTGCTCTGCGAAGCATAACCTTGAACTTTTGAACAATCTTATTCATCTCGCACCTCTCATGCTGAACAAAATAGCGTCAGCCATTGCTATAGTCTTTATGAATCAGATCACTTAGTGTTATGATTCATTTTCTGAAAATATTTTCTCTACTTCTTTGTCTGTTTCTTTTTTTCCGATATTTTCAAAAAGAGGTGTGATCTCTGAAAGGAATTGTTTGTAATCATTCTTATATTTCCTTGGAAGCGGTTTCCCTGCCGGTCTTCTCATCTTAAGGGGATTGATCCATCTTCCGTTCTTTTTCACTCTGAAATCAAGATGCGGGCCCGTAGCGAGGCCGGAAGACCCAACATAGCCGATGATCCTTCCCATGGATACCCTTGTCCCGACCTTGATTCCGCGGCCATATTTTGATAGATGATTGTAGATGGATTCATAGCCATTGGCATGTCTTACGGTAACATGCCGCCCTGCTCCGCCATACCATCCTTTCTTTTTGATTACACCGTCTCCGATCGAATATATCGGAGTGCCTGTGGGAGCGGCGTAATCAATGCCGTGATGAGGCCTATATACTTTCAGGACAGGATGAAAACGCCTGCCCGAGTAATTGGAAGATATGCGGGTGAATTTCAAGGGATATTTAAGAAAGGATTTCTTCTTATTATTGCCTTTGCGGTCAAAATATCCTGATATTTTGTTATTTGTAAAATAGAATGCTTCCGAGGATATTGATGCCCCGAGATATTTTATGGCAACTATCTTGCCGTAATCTACCTTAGCGCCTGCCCTTTTGATCTTTTCAAAAAGGACTTGGATCTTATCGTTCTTTCTCACATCTTTAAAAAAATCGATATCCCATTTCAATACATTAATGATCATGAATACCAGGCGGTCTGACTCACCACCGGTCTTGATAGCGCCGAAAAGTGAACTTGAGATAGTGAACTCTTTTATGTGATAGGATCTGAGCACAGGGATCGGAACCGAAGAAAGTTCCCATTTACCCTCTTCCTTTGAGAGAGAAAAAAATGAATCCCTACGATTGATAAATACATCGACTGAGAAAATATCCTCTCCGTCGAAAAGGACGGAAATCTCTGTCCCAACTGGGAAAGACGAAGCTCTCAATTTGTTCTTCTTCATCAGGTTGACCAATTTCAGGGTCTCTCCGGCCTGCATGCCGGCGGCGTGCATGACATTGAAGAAACTGTCACCGCGTGTGAATGTATAGGTCTTGGAGTTGATATTGTCTCCATTCATATGAAAATTATCTTGAGTATGCGCATCTTTCTTCTGCAGGGCGGGCAAGGGAGGAACGATGATCACCAGGATGACGATCGCCAGAAAAAAGGGCAGCAGAAAGATAAAAAATAAACTGTCTTTCTTCATTTACTCTTCTTCATAAAATTCAAAAAGATTCTTGCTTCTGGAGGGGTGTCTCAGTTTCCGTATGGCCTTCGCCTCAATTTGTCGAACTCTTTCTCTTGTGATATTGAAAATATTTCCTACTTCCTCAAGGGTTTTCGGAGTTTCTCCGTTTAAACCGAACCTCAAACGTATTATCTCTGCCTCTCTTATTTCCAAGGTCGAAAGAACATGATTGAGTTTTTCTTTGAGCATTATATGACGGAAATATTTCTCCGGCGATTCTATTTGATCACTTGCGATGAAATTACCCAAAGAGGCATCTTCCTTATCTCCGATCGGAGAGTCAAGAGACACAGGGTTCTTCACAGAATCCATAATAGACAGGATCTTTTCTACTTCAACATCCAGATGTTCTGAGACCTCTTTTGTTGACGGTTCTCTGGAAAGTTTTACGGTTAATTCCGCAATGGCTTTATTGACCTTGTTCTTGGTCTCAATAAGATGGACGGGGATACGAATTGTCCTTGACTGGTCAGCGATAGATCTTGAGATGGCTTGTCGTATCCACCAGGTCGCATATGTTGAGAACCTATATCCCTTCTGATATTTGTATTTTTCTATGGCCTTCATCAGTCCGATATTTCCCTCTTGGATCAAGTCCAGAAAGGACATATTTGAATTAATGAACTTCTTTGCGTAAGAGATGACCAATTTGAGGTTGGATTCCGCCATTTTCCTTTTGGCCTGATTAATGAAGTCCTGGACCTTCTCGATCTTCCGCCTGATCCTCGTCAATTCCCAGCTCTTGTAATAATCATCCGCGGCATCAGCATTATATTTCATGGTCCGCTCGAATTTGTCGATCACCCGCTTGAAATACTGATCGCTCAGATGAAGGTCAACGACCCTCTCCGCAAGCATATGCTGTCTCTGTGTGATCTCCTTTGAGTGCCTGCGCGAACCTTCTGATTTCAAGTCAAGGATGTCTTCTCTTAGATCACGGATATTGTTAAGTATTCGGATAAATCTCTTCATTTCTATTTTCTTGTGTTCGGAATTCATTTCATAGGCATCCTCAAAGATCACGACTTTTTCGATCTTATCTTCGCCCTCATTCCTTTCTTCGATGAACCTATCATAGAAGTAGTTCAGAAAATCGTAATTTACCTTCAACATTGAAATGATCCTTGAAAGTTCGCGCCTGCCTTTCTCGATGGTCTCGAAAGTCGCGATCTCTTCTTCGGAGGTCAAACGGGAGTATTTTCCCATATCCTTGAGATAGAGTATCAACGGGTTCTTTGATTTTTTCTTGGATGTTTCCGCCTCAAAGACCATTTGGTTCTTCTCTTCTTCGGTCAGCTTTATCTCATTGTCCGGAATAAAATATTCCTCTTCACCGGTATAGACGAGCGAAATTCCGGTCTTTTGAACCTTATCAATAAGCTGATCAATATCATTTATGGTAAAAGTTGTCGGAATGATATCATTCAATTCGTCGTATGAGATCTGTTTCTTTTTAAGTCCCTTGATCTTTTTTAATACTTTCTGCAGTCTCTTTTCATTTTCCATGCAAGTATCCTCCCAGTTCTTTTTGAATATCAACGATTCTATTGTTCAAAGTTGACATATCCTTAAAATGCATCATCTTCGCTTTTTTGCTTTCCATGGGCGATGTCATCACTTTTTTAATATTGTTTACATTTATACGGATGCCGAATAACTCCATCTGAAGGCGATAGAGGTGGAAGTGCGAAGTGTCGTCTTTCTGTTCTTCCTCTTCCTGTGCACCTTCCTCATTGGACATAATATAGGTAACGGCAGAGCTTACAAGTTCTTCCTTCTCATTGTCCGCGAGGAAGGAAATGAAGCCGTTTGATTCGAATTTTCCGTTCATATCAAGATAATCCAAGAGTGACGCGAGAAGCTCTCGAAAATCTCCCACGGGGAAATTATTCAGATCGATCTTCAGAACATCTTCCTCGTACCGCGCAGCGTGCCTGAATAAAATTTGAAAGAAATTATCCGCCGCTTCATGATACTTCTTGCCCAAACTGTCCAGATTGATCTTTCTTGACACCTTCTCCGGCTTTGCCGCCTTTACTCTCAATGTTCCTTTTTGATAATCTTCCTCAACAAAGATATTGGAGTATTGGAAGAAATCGGCGATTTTGCCAAGGAATTTTTCCTTTATATCATTATCGGCTATGACCCTGAGAAGATCAAGCGCCTTGCTGTATGCTTCCTGTTTCTGTTTCTTAACGCTCAGATCATAGACCCGTGAGAGATAGAAAAGATAGAAATCTTCAAGTAATATGCCTTCCTTATTAAGTACCTCTTTGAATTCCTCGGCTCCCCGTTCGTTGATAAATTGATCAGGGTCTTTTACGGGCAATTTGAATATCTTTCCCTCAATATTTGAGGAAAGAAGGATCTCAATTGACCGGAAAGCGGCTTTCTGTCCCGCGTCATCGGAATCGTAAAATACCAAGATCTTATCCGTCAGCCGTTTTAACATAAGTACCTGTTCGGGTGTCAGAGCGGTGCCTGATGAAGAAACGACATTTCGGATACCGGCCTTGAACAAGGTCATCATATCAAAGTATCCTTCGACCAGGATCGCGTTTCCTTCCACCTTTATATAATCCTTCGCAAGGCCCAGGCCATATAAGGATTTGCTCTTATTGTAAATAGGGCTATTCTGAGAATTGATATACTTGGGGATCGTTTCATCCTTGGAAAGGGTTCTTCCGCCGAATCCGATCGGATATCCGTTTATATCAGTGATCGGAAAGATAAAGCGGTCGTGCATCTTGAAATACGGCCTTCCGGCCCTTGATATCGCAATTACCCCCAGATCCTTCGCGACATCTACATCCTTTCCCAGAAGTTTCAATTCGTCAACATAACGGTCCGCGTCAAACGGAGCATAACCCAAGAAAAATTGTTTGGCAATATTTTCGGTGATGTGTCTGTCCTTAATGAATTTTCTCAATGTTGGATTCAATTTTATCTCATTTATCAGATTATTATGAAATGTTTTTGCCGCTAATTGTGTGATCTGCAGGAATTTTTCTCTTTTTCCTTTTTGATATCCCGATGTAATATCAATGCCGATCTCATTTGCAAGCGCTTTTATCGCCTCAAAGCGTGAGATCCCCTCTATCTCGGAGATAAATGTGATCACATTCCCGGAAGCCCCGCATCCGAAGCAGTGATATAATCCCTTGTCTTCACTGACTGAAAGCGACGGGGATTTGGAATCGGAATGAAAAGGGCACAGACCCATATGGTTCTTTCCGCCCTTGCGAAGGGTCAAGTATCTCGAGATCACTGATACTATATTTATGTTTCCGAGGACCGCATCCACGGCCTCATTTAAATTTGCCATAACAAAGGATAATTAAAAAGATAGCGATTTGTCAACTTTTTAGGAAAAATATTCTTGATTTTTCAAAATATATTATATATAATAGATTCCTAAAGGCTAAATGATTATGGATAAACAACTAAGTAAAGAAGAAGAAAAAAAGATCCGGGCGGATGCGCTCAAAGAACTTAAGATAAAAGAAGAAAGAAAAGAGCAGCGCATTGATGAGAAAATGTTCTCCGGCTCAGAAGCCGATAAATTCGCCCTTGAAATGGAGAAAAGGAGAATTAAGGACGAAGAGACCGAGCGTTATTACTCGGAAAAAGGCTTTAGGAAGTATGTAAACCACCACGGACAGGTGGAATGGGTTGCAGAAGAAGATTATAATAAGCGAATGGACAGGAAAGTCCGTTCGAAAAAGAGAAAGAATCGTTCGAAGAGGCAACAGGTATACACCACAGCTGTTTTAATGACCATCATAGTCGTGCTGGTTCTTGCCATTGCGCTTCTGTTCATTAAATATACTGGTGGTGGGTAAGGTTGAGCGCCCATAGCTCAGCTGGATAGAGCAACGGACTTCTAATCCGTAGGTCTCAGGTTCGAATCCTGCCAGGCGTACCACAGAAAAAGTGCCTAAAGTGAACTAAAGTTTCAAGTGCCTAAAATTATTATACACCTTCGGTGT
>JAGLWT010000151.1 GCA_023133295.1 bacterium
CTTTTTCTTTCTCAACGATCTTGAATCACACTTATTCGCCGTTATCCGGTGATGTCATAGATTGTGATTTCGATATACAATTATACCGATACGATATTTCGGGCATCATCCAGGACGGTGGCTCAGCTCCCATTTCCGGCGTTACAGTAAATCTGACAGGTGATACGACCCTGAACACGATGACCGACGGCGCGGGCTATTATGAATTCTTAGATCTCCCGGCAGGCGCGACATATACTGCCACTCCGACATCGGATTATTATTTCTTTGCTCCGACAGAACGAAATTATCCGGCGCTTGACGGTGATCAGATCTCTCAGGATTATACCGGAACGCTGAAGACATATCTGGTTTCAGGTAATACGGAAAATCAGGACACTTCCGCACTTGAGGGAGTTCTTATAAGTGTTACCGGCGGTACTCCGGTATCGACCACGACCAATATTTTAGGGGACTTCTCATTCCCGGCACTTGAAGCCGGTACCACATATACATTAACTCCTACAAAGGCCAATTTCTCATTTGTTCCTACCTCTAAAGTTGTGAACGACCTGCATCAGGATCAAGCCGATATCGTAACATTTATCGGAACTCCCGATGAAGTTTTGCTCGAAGGAAATATTGTATGGCGGGGTCTCGATCTTATGGATGTTACTATTGACCTTTCCGGTGGTTCTACCGGATTTACTTCAACAGATGTTAACGGCGATTACTCATTTTCCGAGCTTCTTTCCGGCGCCACTTATACTATTGTTCCATCCATGACGCATTACACCTTTGCCCCAACAGATCAGACATTTGTTGATGTTACAACGGACCAGGTCCAGAATTTCGTTGCGACCCGTGATACTTATGATGTTTCCGGCACAATTACTTATAATGCCTCTCCGCTTCAGGGGGTTACCGTTGACCTTTCCGGGGATACCACTGTCTCCACCATAACAGATTCTTCGGGAGATTTTATTTTTACCGGGCTTCTCGGCGGAACAACATTCACTATTACACCGACCATGACGAATTACTCTTTCAGCCCCGTACAAAGAGATATCGTGGATATCTCCGCGGATACACCCTCCCAGAATTTTACCGCTTCATACAATGAGTGGAATATTTCAGGAATCATACAGGATAATACCGGCACCCCGCTTGCGGGCGTATCAGTGAATATGACGGGCTCAGATACAGCATCCTTGAGCACTTCCGCCACAGGGTACTACATATTTACTCAATTAGCGGCTGGCGGCAATTACAAAATAATTGCTTCGCTTCAGCATTATGAATTTTCCCCTACAGAGAGAGATCACAATAATCTTACGGGTCATGTTACCGCTAGTGATTTCATAGGAACTCTTCATACTTTCACCATTTCAGGAGTTGTCACTGAAAACCTACATATGCAGGGATTGGACGGTGTAACCGTGTCTATCTCAGGGGATTATAGCAATTCTACTCTGACAAGCGGCGGTGGAAATTATTCGTTCCCCAATTTGGATGCAGGGGGCAATTATACTATTACCGCAACATATGGCGGGTATACTTTCAATCCCGTAAATTATGTGTTTACAGACTTCTCCGCCAATGCTCTTGGTACTGATTTCCTGGGCGCCAAAGGATATGAAGACACAACTATCATTCCCAATCCAGTCAGGGATACTATCAGAGTTACAAATGTGTTTGCTGGTGATTTTGTCAAACTCCTCAATGCCGGCGGCGAACAAGTTATGGGCTGGGACATTGAAGAGGACGGATACTTAGAGGGTGATATTACGATCGATGAGAATGGCAATGAATTGGTCTCCGGACTGTATTTTATTCTGATCGAACGGGCTGACGGGGGAGATCATGAAATCAAACCTGTATATTTCAGGAAATAGGGGTAGATGATGAAAAAGATAATAGCAGTTTTATTTGTATGTCTACTGTGCGGCAGTATCATAAGTTCTTCTACAGGATATTCTGATGTACTCATTCCTGTTGACGGGCTTGTCCTTTCAGTTCCCGGCGGCGCAGCATCTTCACAAGCTCTGCCGTTCACTTTCTACAATCCTGCCAGCGCATTGAATATGAATGCACGATACGGCCTGAAATTATCATTTTTCCCCGGGCTCTTTGAAAGCCGGCAGATCACTCAGATGCAGGCCGGTATTAAACTCGACCCTGCGAATGCCGCATATTTGATCTATACTTCCATCGGTAATCCGAGTTATGACCGTATAGATGAATATGGAGCACTCATACAAGAGTCGGCGCAGGTTGCCGGCAACAGTATTATTAAGGCGGGATATGTCCGCGGAATAAATGAAAATCTCTCCGTGGGCGCTCACTTTACATATTTCACCGAAAACCTTCCTGCCGTGGAGGATCTTGGAACGGATAAGAGAAGTTTTATCTATGGAAGCCTTGGAGCTGAATACAAATTGAACAATATGAACTTCGGACTTTCCGCAATAGACATCATTCCCATATCCGCTGATGAGGACTCAGTGGATCCTTCCAGAATAAATCTGACTGCCGGGGCAAGAATGATGTCGGGTAAATTGAATCTCAATCTCCTCACCTCTGTTTTTATATCAAAACCCACTAACAATTTACACTTCGGCATCGGAGGGGAGTATGTACTTATGGATATGTTCTATTTACGCCTCGGCTATCTCTATACCGACAGCGCGATCACACCTCTTGGTCTTAACGCCGGTGTGGGCGTGAAATACAAGGACATGGTTTTGGATTATAACTTTTCTCTTGGTGAGTACGGTAATTACAATTATTTTTCTCTGGGCTTTTCCTTCGGGGGTGTTCCTGAAAAAGCGGCTCCCAGGGTTAAGCGTAAACCCGCAAAACCTTCGAAGCAGAGATTCCCGAAAGCAGAGCGTGTTCAAAAGAAGTATTCTGTGGCTATAATGAGTTTTGAATCCTCTGAGACATCTGAGGGATACACGGAGTTGATCGCGGACTTTATCAGTGACGGACTTGTCGGGACGGGAAGGTTTACGGTTATCGAAAGAAGCGCGATAAATCTCATCATGCAGGAGATGTCATTCCAAAAAGCGGGATGTACTTCCGCGGAATGCGCGGTTAAAGTCGGTAAGATACTTGCTGTCAATAAGATGATCGTTGGAAAGATAAGCCTTATTAACAAGATATACTATATCCGAATCAAACTTGTGGATGTTGAAACCTCGCGTATTGAGGCCTCGGCTACGATGGAAGTTAAAGAAAAGGACAAACCCAGAGTGGACGAACTCATAGACTCTATCCTGAAACAGGTTAATTGAGAGGGCCGGGTATATTATTAATGGATAGCATGAGATCGTTTCAGAGGGATGATCATGTTTGCTGAACTCGCCGCATTCTTTACTGCGCTTTTTACCGACGCGCCACTTCTAAATACTGCCGCCTTGGTGGTGATATTTTTATTCTTAATAATATTGTTCAACTATTGGTCCTATTTCCCGATTGCTAATATCATATTGTATTTAGGGTTCATCTTCTTCATTGTGGTGGGTGTAAGTTATTTCCTTGGAAACCTTTTTGGAATACCGTGCTCTCTTATTGTAAAGCGCTTCTGGTGGGCTGTTGGTACCGCAACAACATTTATCATAATCTACGGAGGACGCATTATTTCTCTGCTTGTACTGAAGAGAAAATTTAAACTTATAGAAAAAGGGGTCTGGTGTTCAAATGTACTTAAGAGAAAAAGGGGATTACGGAAAAAAATAGAAGCAGTAAAAAGGAAGCTGGCAGATCTCAACTTAACCGCTGATATAAGTAAAGAGAGGAGAAAAAACCTGAATGAGTCTCTCTTGGATAATGCTGTGATACCTGAGATACTTTCCCTCGTGGAAAAAGGCGCTGATGTGAATTGTCTCGGTGAATACGGGCGCACTCCGCTGATGTTCCATCATGTTTATGGCGAGGGGATCAGCACCGCTGTTCTGATAGCTTTCGGCGCTGATGTGAATATAGCAGAAGAAGACGATAGTATGACGGCGTTTCTGCATGCCGCTTACGACGGGAGTGCTGAGATCATGAATGTGCTTCTTGCGGCCGGAGCTGATCCCAATGCAAGAGATCATTACGAATGCAATGCTTTGCTCTTATACCACCTCGGTGGAGATTGGAGAAAGAGCGCCCTTATCAGACATACACTTGTTACATATTGCGATATACATGCCTATAATAATGAAGGAAATACCACGCTGATGTATGCACTTAGAGAAAAGGACTTTAAAATGATGAAGCTTCTCGTTGAAAGGGGAGTGAATATAGATGCGGCGAATTTAGCCGGAAAAACCGCCTTGGATATAGCAACTGACGAACTCTGGGATGAACGGGCGGAATTTCTGAGAAAACTCGGGGCAAGCTGAAATAAATAGAGGCTAGAGGTTCGAGGTTAG
>JAGLWT010000152.1 GCA_023133295.1 bacterium
TTCAATTGTCAATTTTACATTGACAATTAGAGGATAGAAGAAAGAGATTATTATCTCGGATGGTATTTCTCAACTTGTGAACTTGGAACCTGCGAACTTGGAACGCTTAGACACTGCGAAGCATACTCAACTCGTACCTCGTTCACTCGTGAACGATTGTCATCGTGAGCGCTATAGCAAAGGTTCTACCAAAGCCGCGATCTCGCCGAGAAATTCTATATCATCATGCGAAAAGGGATTCAAGTCATGTGAATCAATATCAACTTCACCGAGAATGCGGTCTGCCCTCTTTATTGGAATGACGATCTCCGAAAGCACCTTCGCGCTGCAGGATAAGTAATTACTCTCCTTTGAGACATCCTGAATAATAAAGGGCTGGCCGGTTTCCGCGGCCTGTCCGCAGATACCCTTGCCATAAGGAATACGCAAATGGTCGGTCGGAGCCCCCGCAAATGGGCCCAATTCCAGCATTTGCTCCTGATCCGGAGCATTTAAATAAAATCCCACCCAATGATAATGAGGGATTTCATTCTTCAGCAGATCACAGATCTCCTGCAAGAAACTATTAAGGTCTGCTGTGTCACGACCTCGGATCTTTTCGTATAAGCGCAGAAAGAGATCATTCATCTGATCCCTCCTGGAGGAGATCCCACTCCTTGAACATCCTTCTTAAATGGGGAATTATAATGGACCCGCCGACGATCAGCGCGATATCCGCCGCTTCCATAAAGTTTTTTGCAGAGGGCGAAATGTCCAGTTTTTTCATAATATCCTCATCTAAGTGCTCTGATTCCATAATTACTTTGGCAATGGCTGATGCTATTTTGTTCCGTATTCAAGGCGCGAGGAACGCTGCATACCCAGAGCGGTATGTAAGCAATGAGTGCTCTGATTCATAAAGACGGTAACAATGGCTGATGCTATTTTGTTCTGGATTCTAGGAGCGAGGAGCGTCGCATACCCACAGCGGTATGTAAGCGACGAGCAACGCAGAAGACAGAAAAAGAGCCTCAGCCCGAAGGGAAATATCATCTTTGGTCAATTTCTTCCT
>JAGLWT010000153.1 GCA_023133295.1 bacterium
TTCCTCTCTCTTCGCTTACGGACCACAAGGGTACGCAGCGCTCATTGTTCGTTGGAATTGAATCAAATCTAAACATTCCATTGTCACCGTATTTATAAATCAGAACACTAAACTCTTCGCACCATTAGAATCAATCGGAAACAATCTCCACATGTCTTTGAATGTGATTGAAATTTCTCTGTCACCCTGAGGCAACGCCGAAGGATCCATCCTATTTTTATATTATTTAACCATTCCTAAACTCAAAATTGCGATATTCAACTTTTCAACCACCGGCCCCAAAAGTTTTATTTTTTTCTGGAATCCATAAACTGCCTCATTTCTTCCAGATAGTAATTGTAATAGATCTTTCCTGATTGGTCAAGCGACTTACTGTACTCCGCCATTTTTCCGTACATCACCTCTGCGGAAGTGAACCCTTCCTCGAGAATGATCCTTTCCATGATTGCATAGCGGTAATGCCGATTGCCGTATTTTCTGATAAGGTCTTTTTTATATTTTCTAAAGGAGGCGGGATTCAATTCCAATGGTGTAGGCTGTCCCCAGAAGGAATACGGCAGAAATCCAAAAATGCCAGCCAGTCTCTTATTTCCCATGGACCGGTCACAAGCTTCAGCCTTATCAACGATCTGCTCCTTTTCCGTATCAAGATCATAGCGGTACATCTTTCTCTCATTATCACTGAAATAGACGCTTTTGCCGTCAAGCGACCATGAAAATCCCCAGACATACCGATCTTCAAATATCGTCTGACTTTGCAGGGTTTCGATATCCAGAATAGATAGATTATCATCCACCGCATAAAGGATCCTGTCAGCCGAAGGTGAGAGACGGGCGTAATTCCCTAATCTGCCCAATTCGATCTTCTTTTTTAAGGAGATATTGTATAAGAAGGTATTTTTTTTAGGATTTACCAGGATGACATCGCCTCGAAGATCCAGATGTACTCGGACGGGCAATGAACAATACTTGGGAAGATCGAAGTCCATCAAATGCTCCGGCACCGTATCTCTCAAGCTGTAACTATATAATGAAACTATGGCAAAGCGGCTCTTAATACGGCCGCCGTCGGGAAATCTTCCCAGACCTTTCGGAACTCTAAACGCAGAATATAAGCGGGCAAAGACCAGGTCCGCAGAGAAGGAGTCCTTGTTCTGATCATCCTCGGATGCTTCGGCCGTTTTCATCTGACATTCCCGTTGGATTCCTCCGGAATAGGTAATTGTGGTGTTTATAAACTTTTCATGGAAGCTGCAATTTTGAAACATTGCGATCAAAAGGAAATAAAACAGGATGCGAAAATACTTCATCGGCCCTCTATTTATTCCGCATTTTCGGCAGCAGGTTCGAATTCCTTCAGGATATTTTCTGCATGAGCGAGATCTTCGTCTGAGACATAAACTGTTAGTGGTGTAGAGCCGCCTGGAGACAATACCCATGGTATAATCGTAGCTAATATCTCGTGTTCTATATAGACCTCAATACCATGACTCCGTAGAAGACCCGCGATGATCTCAGCTTCGGTATAGCCGCCCTTGAAAATTTTACTGGTGTTCTGATTCATAAATACGATGACAATGGAATTTTTAGATTTGAATCAATTCCAACGAACAATGAGCACGGCGGACCCTTTGTGGTCCGTAAGCGAAGAGAGAGGAAGTAATTGACCAAAGATGATATTCCCTTCGGGCCGAGACTCTTTTGCCGTCTTCTGCGTTGCTCGTTGCTTACATACCGCTGTGGGTATGCGGCGTTCCTTGCTCCTTGAATACGGCATAAAATAGCATCAGCCATTGTTACCGCCTTTATGAATCAGATCACTATACCCCTTTATGCTCATCAGAAATCAAAATCCGAAAAAATGACCTTACGTATCTCTTCTCTCAATCTATCAGAGAACTCATCGTGTTGTTGGATCTGCTCAAGCAGAACATGAACGATCTCCCAGAGCCGTGTCTCTTTTAAGATCTTTTCTTTATCGTCAGTAAGGATATGAGAACATATCTTCTCTTCTCCGGTTAGAGCCTTATTGAAAAGCATCTTTTCAAATTCATGAAATGTCATCTCTTTATCGTCCACCTTGACCAAGCTTCTTGTGTTGTGATCAGCCATTCTTCCCTCCATAATTGAATCATGCGGTGGAAGAGTAAGCCGGATTTTGTTTTAATGGCCATTCATCTATGCGATCGACCTTACGGCTCGGACGAGCAGCCCTCAAATGCCGTATGTTTGATCTTGCTTCGACAGGGGTTTACCGGAAAGTATGTTCCCATACCCTCCCGCGAATAACGCGCTTTCACCTTTACAGGCATTGCCGGGTAATACCCGATATGCGCTGCAGTTTATTTTCTGTGGCACTTTCCTCCCTTGCGGGACCCCATTGGGACTGCCTGCTCTGCGAAGTCCGGACTTTCCTCTCATTCTGCCGAAACAGAAAAAGCGGCCAATCTTCTTCCACCGAAATAGTTTACAATATTTCTTTGAATTTGTCCACTAGTGTTCTGATTCATAAATACGATGACAGTCGTTCGCGCAGCGAATGATGTGTGAAGTGTGAAGTGTGAGGTGTAAA
>JAGLWT010000154.1 GCA_023133295.1 bacterium
GGGATTTTAATGAATGACTGCTGTGGTGAGTATCGCCGCAAAATATGACATGCTGTCTGAGAGAGGAAATCTCCGAACGAGTTCATGCATTTTAATGAGTGTATGCTTCGGTCCGAAGGAAAAAGCGAAAAGAAAAGAGAACACCTTCCGGAACAATAATATATATATCTTTCTTTTTGAACATCATGAAATGATGTGAGAAAAGCATATGTTAATAATGAAAAGAGGGCTTCCTGATCTCCGATGTAATCGGGGTAAATTACACCTAGTTGAAATAATTCTCGATTTTCCATATAATAACCGCAGAGCACAAGTACACAAGTGCACAAGTGACAAGAGCACAAGGGACAAGTTGAGAAAGAGGGATTTTGGTTTTAATAACCGATGAAGGCGAACACTCAGGTTCGCCCCTACCACCACCTCGTACTTCGCACTTCGTACCTCGTACTTCGATTTTATGGATCAGAACACCAGGAGGCATTATGGCTGAAAGAACGAATATTATTATGCATACGACCATGGGAGATATCAAAATAGAATTATTTGATGATCTTGCTCCCATTACAGCGGAGAACTTCAAAAACCTGTCGCAAAAGGGCTTTTACAATGGAGTGATATTCCACCGCGTTATTGACGGGTTCATGATACAGGGCGGCTGCCCCGACGGCAACGGCCGCGGCGGGCCGGGATATAATATAAAAGATGAATTTCATCCCGAGTTGAAGCATGAAGGTCTCGGCATCCTTTCAATGGCGAACGCAGGTCCGGATACGGGCGGTTCGCAATTTTTCATCACGCTTACCGCAACGCCTCATCTTGACGGAAAACATGCTGTATTTGGCAAGGTTGTCTCGGGATTAGAGTATGTTGAGGAAATAGGGCATACGCCTACGGATGGAGCGGACAAACCTCTTTCGGATATCATAATAAAAGAGATCGAAATACTCTAAGCATGCTTCGCAGAGCACAAGTGACACGCTACGCAGAGCACAAGAGCACAAGTGACAAGTGCACAGGTGAAGATCGAAGAGTTGAGAGAAGTAGGGGAAATTGCTATTTGATTTTCTTCAGGTTACACGGGAATGACATTCAAAAATGTGTGGAGAATGTAACAGAGATAAGATTGTTCAAAAGTTCAAATGTTCAAAGGTTCAAAGTTATGCTTCGCAGAGCACAAGCGACAAGTGCACAAGGCACAAGTGGATAAGGGATGAGAATTAAAAACAGTCGGAAATATTGTAAGGACAGGATTTGACCTGTCCTCTGTCATTCCCGCGAATGCGGGAATCCATCAGGTATTTGCTTCTTGTACTTTCCTCCATTGTTCATTATTCATTGTTCACTTCTTTTTATGACCTCTTCCATCATCTTCAGGGGGATGGAAGAATCGCCCATTTTGATGCCGGGTTTTGTTCTCGGGCCGTGAAAATCGGATCCTCCGGTGATCAAAAGGGAATTTTTCCGGGCAAAGTTCAATAGAAATTTGATATTTTCGTCAGAATGATGCGTGGAATAAACTTCGATCCCCTGCATTCCAAGATCCATGAGATATGTCAGGAATTTGATCTTTTCTTCCTCGGTCTTGTGCCTGAGCGAATAAGAGGGATGAGCTATAACGGAAATGCTTCTGATCTCATCCGAGAGTTTCAAAGCGTCTTCAACCGCATATTCATGGAAATCGATATATACGGATGATTTTTTATCCTTCAGGAATTTTAAATAGAATCTATATCCCATATCCTCGGGATCCCCATCTTCATAAATCTCCCGTAAAAGGGGATTTGAGAGGTTTTTTTTCTCATTCAGAACAGCTTCTCCAAGTGTCGGCCCCATGCTCGGCACTTTCTTTGTGGTGTTCTCTACATCTTCCCAGGTGACAAAAATTCCCATTTCATTGAGTTTCTTGATCCGCAAGCGGGTTAATTCCTCATACTGTGTGCGTATATAATTCAGATCTTTATTCAGTCGTTTCGTGGAATCTATACCGTAGAGCAAGAGATGTATATTCTCATGTCCCGGACCTCGCGTAGAAAGTTCAACACCATTGAGGGTGAGAAGTTCGTCTTTTGCTATGCGTGAGAATTCATTGCTGAAATCTATCTCATTATGATCCGTGATGACCGCTCCTTTAAGTCCGGCCTCTATCACCATTTCGAGAATTTCAGCTGGAGGATATTGACCGTCCACCGACAAAGCGGAGTGAATATGCATATCGCATCTTGCCAGCTCACTCATTGTTTATAGCCTTTTTGACCATTTCAAGGTCATTTTTCAGATTAGGTGTCATTCCCGGATTTCGAAGGATGAAGCTGGGATGATAAGTCGCTATTATCTTCATGCCGTCCTTCTCAATTACCTTGCCTCTGAGAAGTCCTATCCTTTCTTTTGTTCCGAGGACCCATTGCGATGCGAATGTCCCGAGCGTGCATATGACCTTTGGCGCTATGGTGTCCAATTGAAAGTGCAGATAAGGTTCACAGGCCTTGATCTCATCACTCTGAGGATTTCTATTGTTCGGCGGCCTGCACTTAATAATATTTGTGATGTATATCTCTGTTTCTTTGATCCCGACCTCTTGAAGAAGTGCTCTTAATTTTTTCCCGGAACGGCCGATGAACGGCTTTCCCTGCAAGTCCTCATCAGCTCCGGGTGCTTCACCGATAAATACTACTTTGGCATTTTCAGGACCTTCACCGACCACTACATTGTCACGGGTCTTATAAAGGCGGCATCGCCGGCAGTCCAAAGCGAGTTCCTTCATCTGATCTATATTCTTGAATTTGGCGGACATCTTTCCCTCTTTTATTTCCTCAACAGCACTGCGCTCTTTCAGCGTTTCTCTCGTCTTCTTTAAAATTAATTGCGTGTTATCGAGCATCTTCTCCCGTTCCAAAGCCCGTATCACTCTCTTCCAAGCCTTTTCTCTCATTACTCCGTCCTTATCATGATCGTACTGAAGGCCTCTATTGCCTTAGCCTTTCCGACAGGGCCCAGCCCTTCAGCTGATTTGATTTTAACATTTACACGAGATATTTCCAAGTCAAGGACCTTGGCGATGGAGTTTCTGATCTTCTCCTGATATTCCGCCAATCTCGGCTTCTGCGCTTTTATAACGGTGTCGATATTCACTATGCAGTTGAAATAGGGCTTGGTGAGCTCTACCACCTTAAGGATAAGGTCCGTTCCGCTGATGTCTTTCCATTTAATATCCGTGGGCGGAAAATGTTTCCCTATATCTCCCTGGCCCGTTGCTCCGAGCAGGGAATCCGCAATGGCGTGAAAGAGCAGATCACCATCTGAATGCGCCACAATGGAAAGCTCGCACGGTATCCGTATCCCGCCGAGAATGATATATTTCCCTTTCTCCAAACGGTGTATGTCATAGCCTAATCCTGTTCTGAATTCTCTTTCCATTATAAACCTCCAATAAAGTGATAATTGAGGTATTTCGTCAATACCTTTGTATATCTTAGAATATCGTCGTTCCAATTACTTTTCTCTAATATCCCTTCCGGGTTCTTCAGGGTATAATTCAATGCCTTCCAGAGTATTTTGCCGGTATGGGAATATTGATTTTCGATGGAGCATTCTTTACAAATGTACCCGCCGTTCTGCGGGGAGAAATAATTCGTATCAATATGCGTTCTCCCGCATATTGCGCATCTTTTCAATGCGGGAAATATTCCTTCATATAAGAGAAATAACATCAAGAAACTTAAGCGCAACCCCCTGATATTCTGACCTTGCTTTGCGAGATTGTCATAAACATCCGTAAAAAGGCCGCCGAGGTCATCGGGGAGTTTCGCATCCTGCAGCCTGGAATATGTCCTTACAAGGTCAAAGAGAAGCTCTCTGGCCTCTGCATTGTCCAGTATGCCAGGATCACATTTTTTATATTCGGTATAATCATAAATAACTCTCAGATCCAGTCTTTTGCTAAAGAGAAAGTCCACCCAGTGCAGTGGTTGAAAGATCCCGAGAAAACGGGAAGAAGCAAGAAATCCCCTGGGCAGGAAAAATCCTGTCACTCCCTGCCGGGAAATGACCCGGATCATGGCATCGACTTCATTGACCGGATTCCTGCTTATCACCAGGCCTTTTGCGCTGAGTAGATCCATCTATTTTATTTACCCTTCTTTATGAGGGCTTTGACCGTCGCAATGGCATTGAAGATATGTATGAACGGAATAAAAAAGAGATAGTGAAAGAATGTGACAAATGACCAATTTGATAAAACAAAGGAGGTCACGAGAAGGTATATGAGATAGGCATCTATAAAATATTCCATGGGGTCAAAGAAGAACGAGATGATCATCACCGATATAAAAGTTATCCAGAATCCCGCCGATAGAAAGGGGTTCCTTCCATAGCGCATAGAACATGTCGCTTCAAAGAGCAATTCATTGAGCGTCCTTATGGGAAGGTCTAATTCCGCCTCCGGGAAAAACAGCCCAATCGAAGGTTCCTTTGTGTATATGACAAAGAGGGCTTTATGCAGGTCAGAAATTGAAAGATCATCATCGAGAGTAAGAAAAAAATCCTTTTTAAGAAAAAGATTAAAAACGGAAATATCAACAGAGGAATACAGTTTTGGCGACGGCTTTTTATTATTTTTGAATCTTCGTCCTGAATCCCCGGCTACAAAGGGATTGGATAGGATATTGTAAAAGACCTCCTCGATCAACGGTCCCTTCGAAGGGAAATTGAGGATACCGCAGATAAATTTCGTATCTTTCCGAGACAGGCTGCGCGTAATTTCTGCTTTGTCATAACGGATATCCAATGCATTCGCAGCCGAAAGATGGATAATTTCAGAATCATTCAGCTGTTTCTTGATATATGAGATCTTTGAGTGATAGGAGATGTTCTCGGGCTTATCTTCCCGAGTTATGCTTATTTTTTGTATATTCATTATATTTCCTCCCCGGGAAAGAGTATCTTACTCAGTTCTATAGCGGCTCTATCCGCCTCGATATCAAGAAAGAGGTCGGTTATCGTTATTCCGGATACAGGCCCCTTGTTCACCACTATCATCTTGCCCTTAAAATATGAGGGTAGAAGCGATGCCGGATAAACCGTGAGAGATGAACCTATGATCATCATGGTGTCAGCATCTGCGGCTTTTTTAAAGGCCTTTTTAAGATCCTGCACCGGTTCCCCGAAAAAAACAATATCGGGCTTCAATGCCCCGCCGCATTCACATATCGGCGAATTAGTTTCCATGATCTGATCCTGCTTGCCCTTATAAGCATATGTCTTCCCGCAACTGAGGCAGGTAAGTGAAGAGAACGATCCATGCAGCTCGATCACATCGGTTGATCCCGCTTTCTCATGTATCCCGTCGATATTTTGTGTGACCACAGTTGTCTCCATTCTTATTTCCAATTTTTTAATGAAGCGGTGCATGGGTGTAGGTGCTGCTTTTTCCATGGTAAAGATGAATTTCTTTCCAAATTCCCAGAACCTTTTCGGATCATCTCGAAAGGCCCTGAGGTCAAATATATCTTCACTGACCGTTCCCAGTGTATAAATGCCCTTATCGCCGCGAAAATCGGGTATGCCTGCGGAGGTAGAGATCCCTGCTCCTGTAAGGACCAGCAATCTTTCTGTATGCGAAAGGATGTCAGCCGCTTTTTGTATATGGTTTTCCATCAAGAATATCTCGAAAAAAATCAGGCAGTTCGATCAACTTTCCTTTACTATCCACCACGGGATGAACACTCTCTCCTTTCGCCTTGATCTTCCCTTCTTTCAGCATCTTGTATTCAAATGTTACCTTGAAGCGGTCATATGCCTTCACCGTGGTCTCAAGAATGATCTCCTCATCATAGAGGATCGGCTTGAGGAATCTGACATTGATCCTCGCCACGGGCATGATATATCCCATCTTTTCGAATTGATCATAGGTCAATCCGGTCTTTCTCATCATTTCACCCCGTCCCTGTTCGAAGAATCTCAAGTAATTCGCATTGTATAAAACACCCATGCGGTCACAATCTCCGTATATGGGGCGTATGATTATCCGATCAGATAATTGCTGCAATCTTCTTTCTCCAATAATTCAAGGTGTCTTCCAATGTCTGGTCAAATGAGATCTCGGGTTTCCATCCTGTCTGTTTAGAGAATTTGCTCGCATCCCCCAATAATATCTGCACATCGGACGGCCTCATCCTTTCAGGGTCCTGAACAACTTTTATCTCTTTATTTGACATTGCCAGAAGCTTGTCAAGTACCGACTGTATCGTATGTGCGGTTCCGCTGGCGATATTGTAAACCTCGCCGGGAGTACACTTCTCAGTGGCGATCCAATAGGCCCTCACAACATCTCTGACATCGGTAAAGTCCCTTTGAGCATCGAGGTTTCCGACCTTCATTACAGGGTCAATAAGATCATTCTCGATCAGAGCTATCTGCTTTGAAAATGTTGAGATCACGAAAACTTCTCCCCGTCTCGGCCCGGTATGATTGAATGTCCGTGTTCGGATGGCCTTGATCCCATAGCTCTCATGATATTGATATCCAAGAAAATCCTGAGTTATCTTTGATACCGCATAAGGTGAAAGAGGCCGCAGGGGATTTGTTTCTTTTATCGGTACTTCATCTTCATGAACCAGTCCGTATTCCTCAGAAGAACAGGCTATCTGGATAACTGTCTTGTCCGCAAGGCCATGTTGTCTGACAGCTTCAAAGAGATTGACCTGTCCGGCGATATTTGTATCAAGTGTTTCCATTGGTGATTTCCAGGAAGCGGGCACAAAACTTTGTGCCGCCAGATGGAATATCTTTTCGGGTTTGATCTCTCCTATGAAGCGGTTGACCGCAGTAAAATCCTTGATGTCGGCATCATGAAATTCTACTTTGTCAAGAATATGAATGATATTCTCATCTCTGGATCTCCACCGTTTAAATCCGAATATTTCCGCTTCCGGGTGATTCTTCAGTATATAGTCCGCCAAATGACTTCCTGCAAATCCGGTTATTCCGGTGATCAATACTCTCATGTTATCCTCCAGCAATATTTATTTTATAGCAAATACGGGATTTTTTCAAGGAACAAGAGGAAAAAGTTACTGATCTGATTAATAAGTACGGCAATAATGCAATGCTTAGATTTAAGTCAATAAATGCAGTCTGAAGTGTGAAGTGCGAAGTGTGAAGTGGGGAAAAGCCGGGATGAAATAAAGAGGAGAATGATGAACACATGGGATCGCTCCTATAATAGCTAATCACTCTCCCTATCATCTTATCATCCCATCATCCATTCTTTCACTATTCACTTCCCCACTTGTGCCTTGTCCCTTCCCCCTTGTTCCACTGGGTCCACTTGTACCTGGGTACACTGCGCAGCGTCATTCTTCATTGTATTTTTCCACTTTACACTTTACACTTCATACTTCACACTTTCTCTTGCACTTGTGCTCTGCGAAGCAAAGCCTCTAGGGCACTATGAATATGTTTCTCTAAGTTCCTCAGTTATGATATAAAGAGCTTCATCGGCATCCATTCCCAGCTTCCTTGCCTTCTGTACGAGAAGATAAAGCCCCTTGCCGAACTCTTCTTTGTTCTCGGAATCCAGCGCTTTCTTCAATACCTCGATCGGATCGCTTTGCGGCATTGGAGTTTCCTTGATCCTTTCCAGTTTTTCCCCTATCCTGAATGCTTTGATCAGGTTAGGCAGCGCGGAGGGGACGCCTGAAAGAGGCCCTTTCCCCTTTCTTTCGGTAGATTTTATCTTTTCCCAATTCTCAAGTACCTGAGCAGAATTGCTAACGGTTGCCTCGCCGAAAACATGAGGGTGCCGCCGGATCAATTTCTCAATGATGGATTCGATAGATAATGAAAGCCCCATTTGATACTGCCGTTGCGCCAATTTCCCGAGAAAGAGAATGATGAATTGCAGGTCGCCCAATTCCTCTATGATCAATTTCGGATCATTCTTTCTTATTGAATCGGCCAGCTCATAGGTTTCCTCTATAAGATTTTTCACCATTGTTCTCAAGGTTTGTTCTTTATCCCAGGGGCATCCGTCAGGGCCAAGTAATTTATCAATTATCTTCAATAATTCTGATATTTTTCCAGGGATCTTCTCTGAATCCATTTATAAACTCCTCATATTCGGGGTAATTATCGATCAAATGTTCTTTGCTCTTTCCTGTATACAACAGTCCGGAGATCTTTCCAAGGGCCGCCGGCCCGCCAACGGCATGTATCACATCTCCAAGAGAGTTATTCAGAAGGATCTGGTAAATATGATGTCTGATGTCCTCGGATGAAGCTTTTTCCAGCAATCCCTTCAACATGGAAATTCCCTGATCGCGGTCTTCAAAAAGCGTTCTGTATATTGCTTCTTCCAGATATGCTTCGCCGGATCTGGGCAGGTCTTTACGGTAGACGGCGATCCATTTTTTCAATGACTCCCGGTCGCCAGCCTTTTTAGAAATGGCGAGAATATTATTTATGATATGCTTTTTCTCCTCATCGCTGATATTGTCAAATCCATATGCTTCGCAATAAAGATCATACGCTTTTTTCAGATCACCCCAAATGAAAAAATGATAGGCCTTCTGTTTCTGAAGATAGAGTCGGGAACGGAACACTTCATCTGTCAATTGCATCCTCATTTTGTCTCCGACTTGCGGTAATCCCTGCGCGGTGATCTCTATGGCTTTGGAGAATCTGTCCAGTCTTCTTAATATCTCCGCCCTGTTCTCTTGAGATGCGGTATTTCGGTTTCTTCCGATATAGAGTTCTGTCCATTGCCTGAGCGCGTTCAATTTATTGGGTTCGATCAGCAGTGCCCCGGCAAGAGCGGCCTCCGCCTCATCCAGACGGCCAAGATTGATGAGCGCCAATCCCATATTATAACGGGTCTCATAATAAGCGGGCTTGCGCATATCCGCCTCTCTGAGGTAATGAACTGCGTTCTCGAAATACTCCTTTTTCCCTTCCCCCTTTACATTCCTTGCCAGGAGGGTGTAAATATTTCCAAGTCTGTACCATGAATTGACGAATGCGGGGTCCCACTTGGCGGATGTGAGCAATTCCTCTTTTGCGTCAATGAGTATCTTCTGATCGTGAGCAGTATTGTAAAAGTTTATCAAACCGACGCCGCGTGAGAAATAATAGCTTCCTATCATCTTTGAAAAACCGAGAAGGAAGACGGGAATGATCATCAGAGCGGGAATGATAAAGAGTTTTCTGCTGAATTTAAATTTTGCGGGCCCGATAGATCCGCCGATCATTCCAAGCAGAACGGCGAAGACCGTTAGTGCGGGTTCATAATTCAAAACGACTGAGATCATATTGTGCAGCAATATGACCATTAACGCGAAAAGCGCTGCTCCGAGATAGCTCTTCTTTTTAACTCGGATGAAAAGAAGAAATGTGAAGAGCATAATGAATAAGAACCAAATCATAAGAACTACCGATCCTATCGCTGCCCACTCCAGTAATTGATTATGCGGATGCCGGGCATGGGTGGACAAGAGATTGTATGCGGGGTCATCAAGATGCCGCCCCTGATAATCCGGATAGAGCAGCCGGAATCCGGCAGGTCCGACACCGAAGGGCCGATCTTTGATCATCGATACCGCAGTTTTCCACATTAAGCCCCGCTGCCCCAGAGAACCGGTCTTATTGATGATCTGCCCCGGCATCATCATAAATCTTTTGCGTGTACCCGGGATCAGGAATACCAATACAAGAAGGAGTACAAAGGCGATGGCGATGCTTTTGCGGTTTTTCGGCATTAAAACAGCGAATATGAGCAAGCCCAGCACAAATGCGGCGATCACTCCTCTTGTACCTGTCAGCAAAATGGAAATGAGTATAAGTGAAAGAGCGCTGCCCAGTATCTTGCTCGGCCGGGATATGAATCTGAAAAAAGTATATGCAAAGATCCCGATCAAATACCCGGAAAGAAAATTTGCATTCCCGAGGGTCCCGAGTATTCGGTTTGAAGGGTCAAATTTGGAAAATTGAGGAATAGGGATGAACGGATCCATGCCTAACCATTGTACGATACCCCAGATGGATGTCATCGCCCCAATGAAGATCAGGACATTGCCGATCCTTAAAGGTTTGTGTGTATTGCGCATTCCCAGATAAACACAAAAGAAAGCGGCGAAGTGTATTGCGCTTTCCGCCAATTTCTCTCCCGCCATAGGGGGGAATAGGGAAAGTAGGAAGATAAAAGGCATTGCCGAGAGAACAATAATGTCAAAGAGTGTCATTTTCCGCTTCTTTTTTTCCAGAAGAAGTGATATGAAAAGGGGAATTAGAAATAATGCGAATATCGGCGCCTTTATCGCATACGGATTATGTGTCCTGAACCAGAATGCCAGAGGAAGGATGGCCAAAGCCGCTCCCAGAAAATAATCAGGTGCCTTCTTGAGATAGAATGCGAGGGGAAGCAGATAGAAGATGGTGAAAATGGCGAACATTCCCGGTAGTCCAGTATGATCTCCTGTGATCACCTTGATCGAGATGAGCATAAGTAGCAGAAGCGTAAGTGAAACGAAGAAATTTTTATTGAAAACCATCGATCTCCCCGAATTCTTCTCTTGAAATTTCAACCGCGGGTATAAAAGATATCTTCTTCAAAAGGCCCATCTGAGCCTGCACTCCTTCCTTGCCGACGGGTATCATCGAATACGATAGAAGCTTACGGAATACCTCAGCCGGTTCCATTGTGCGATTCCCTCCCGTTAGCCCAAGAAAATACAATTTCTCTATCTTTGCCCGCCCGTTATAAGGTTCAATTGAAGAGGGGAGTTCGCTGATAGTGAATTCTCCTTTGCCTTTTTCTACGGGCCCAAGCTCTGCGGACAGTCCCAATAATTTCAAAGAGTCCTGATATAAATGCAGCGGCTTCAAAAATGAGAAAGCATTTAATTGATCGTCTAGCATTATCGTATCGTCCCCCATGAGCCGACTGCCGCTTAAAGCTTTTCTCAAGGTAGCTGTAGTTTTTCCTGTTCCGCTATCTCCGAAAATGAGTATGCAATTCCCGGTTTTGTCTTCAACCGCTCCTGCGTGAACCGAGAAAAATCCCGATGCCCTGATGATCAACTCTACAAGCGGAGTAAAAATAAAAGCATTCAAATATGAACTATCCCATTGAGGTGAGAAATTTCCGAATATCGTAGCGGTATTATTTTTCTTGTCCAGAATAAGATAAAACCCGTCGCGGAACACGCCGACGATCCTGCCGGAGCTCTCGAATAAGGCAAAGAGCTTTTCTTCATGAATTGGTTTTTGTTTGATCCCGCCAATAACATATCCAAGAGAGATTCCTTTTGTATTGATCACATTGATATTATAAGAAAAACTGGGGTGGAGTCCTCCAGATGAAAAAAAGCGCTGAAAGGATTCTTCAACGCTGCGGTAATTTGAATGAACTTGTAATTCTAAAAGCGGAAACTGTTTCTTAAAAAAAAATCGAGCTTAACTATCTCTTGAAGTTTCTGAAAGGTGTCTGTAATTACTTGGAGAGTATCCAATTAAAAATTAACCTTTGATCGCAGGGGGTTCTGAAGTACAACGAGTAAGTGTGCAATCTGCTGCGCTGGCAGTTCCTTCAAGAGCAACCGTAGCAGTAGTAACATCACGGACCTTTTCATACTTGGTCAAAACCGGTTTAATGTATTTCTTTTTTATAGTCATCTAAAACCTCCGCTTTAATTTCAGTGAGTCTGCACTTCTGAAAAGACGGCGTGAACAGGTTATTATTCTCTCCCTCGTTCATTCCTGGGCAAACTCTGCAGACAACATTTAGTCTGCAACCTATACATTTTACAAAATTTCTATCCTCAATGTCAAGTAGTTTCTTCACATTTTCTGAATTATTCCATAATTCCTTGAAGGAATTTTCTTTAAGATTCCCTATGATTCTTCGCCACACGATACACGGTAAAAGGTCTCCATCGGGGGTTATTGCCGCTGTAGACCTTGCAGCGGTGCACATTATTCTCGCGCCGGCCCGGTTCTCGATATCATAGTCCACCCAGATACTGTCGCCGGAAGAAAGTTTTAATCTGAACTTCTCAATGTACGCGATCTGATCACCATAAACAGCGTAGTCAAAAGGGGTTCTCGATCCGGAATCGGCTACAAAAAGGAGTTCGTCAAATGTGAATTGATAGTCCTCGCGCTTGGCGAATTCATAGACCTTTTCAAGCTCCTTCACATTGAAGCGGAAAAGCATCATCTTCAGTCTCACGGGGACATTGTATTTTTTCAGGAGCTTAAGGTTCTGCATGAGCTTATCAAAAGATCCCTTTATCGTTGTAACCTTGTCATGGATCTCTAGATCCATGCCATAGAGGCTGATGTCGATCCCTTTAATGGAATATGTGCTGATCCTTTTGACAGTTTCTTCATCCAGAAGCCAGCCATTGGAAAAGATGGTGGTGGAAAATCTCAATTCCTTTATTTTATCCAGGATCTCCCAGATATCTTCTCTCAGGAATATCTCTCCTCCGGTAAGGGACAGTTCTAAAGTCCCCGCGTTTTTGATCTCCTGAAGAATGCGAAATACTTCTTTAGTATCGAGCTCGGGAGTGTTCCTGATATCTCTGAGACAATGTATGCAGTCGTAGTTGCATCGATGTGTCAGTTCGAAGTTGATCGAGATCGGTATCCTCTCCGCGATCATCTTTTTTTGAATGTGTTTCAGGTCCTTGATTATCTTCATCGGTAAAACTCTCCAAGCTTCATATATTCGCCGCTTGTGGCCGCTGGCTCGAACATTACAGAGGTGCAATTTTCAAGCCACATATGCCCCTGTATCCGCCCGTTGCTCTTTTTTACTCCCAATGCCACTCTTAATACCGGAATCCGTTTTGATAAAAAGAGAAATCCTAAAAGAGAGTAGCGAATACAATTAGCGACAAAGAGGTGCATTCCGAGAAAATTCTTGTACAAAATGGTATTTATGACGGAGATCACATATTCATTGGAAAATCCCTTGAGGTAGACGGGCATTCCGCCGAGGATCTTCACATTTTTTGCCATGGGGACCGAAAAGAAGATCAGCGTTTCGATCAAGATAAGGTAAAAGATGATCTGAGGTGCTAATATGAGTTTCTTCAATGTCACTTCTTTTTCTTTACTATCCCTTCGCCGATAAGATCTTCTATGATCTCGGAAATATCCGACCTTAGCTCCTCTTTGGAGACCTCTCCCTTGAATGATTTGTACATTTTTTCCACGATCTCTGAGAATTCAAGTTCCTTAAGGATCAGGTGAAATACATCACCGCCAACGGTATTAAGGCTGTAGTAGAATTGATTCTTATTGCTGAAAAGAACAATTTCATCCTTAAGGTCTGTGAACATGATATTGTTGTCTACCACAAATATTGTGCTGTCATCGAACATTCTGATCCTCCAATACCCCAAGCATTGCCTTTCCTATCTTCTCCGGGGAGAAATCCTGCTTTTTGAATTCGGTCAGGATGTTTCCACGGTAAAGCACTCCGATGCGATGGGATATATTAATTAATTCCGGCAATTCGGTCGAGAAAAGTATAATTGCTTTTCCTTTTGCCGCTTGCTTCTTCAAGTATTCGTGCACAAAACGTTCCGATTTTACATCGAGGCCACGGGTCGGGTTTTTGGCGATAATGAAACTCTGTTCAAAATACAGTTCCCGCCCCAGTATGAATTTCTGCTGATTCCCTCCGGATAGGTCATTTATCCGGTCAGCGGAAGATCCGGCTTTAACATTCATCTGGCCGATGATCTCTTCAGATATTATTGCTGCCTTCTGCTTGTCGATGATGCCGAATTCAGAAGTCCTGCTCAGATTGCTGGTATTGAAAAGAAAATTTTCCCAAAGGCATTTAGCAGGCAGCAATGCCTCAGTGCTGCGGTCTTCCGGAATTAACGCGCACATCCTTCTCAATCCTTTATCTATTCGTATATTGTCAAAGTAGATCTCTTTCTTGCCTTTAACCGCATCAAACAGAAGGTCCAGAAATTCCTTTTGGCCGTTTCCTTCAATGCCGGCGATCCCGTAGATCTCTCCTTTTTTTACACAAAGTTCCCCGATGTTCAGAATGCCGGGGATGGACAGTTCCTTTATAAGCAGTTCTCCGGAAAAATCCTTGGTGCTTTCATCTGTTAACTGCTGCTGCGGAAGATCTTCTCCGAAGAGCTCTGCGATCAGGCTCTTTTCACTGACCTCCGCGATATTGTAAGTTCCCAGTATTTTACCGCAGCAAAGCGTCGAAACCCGGTCTGCTATTGCAAAGATCTCCTTGAGTTTATGTGTTATGAAGATTATTGATTTATTCTTATTCCTCAGCTCTTTCATTATCCGATAAAGGCCCTCGATCTCTTCCGGTGCCAGCAATGCCGTGGGCTCGTCGAAGATCAGCAGATCGAAATCCCGATACAGTAATTTCAACAACTCAACCTGCTGCTTCTGGCCGCCGCTGATATCTGAGATGAAAGAATTCAGATCTACGGTCAGGCCGTACTGCAACTTGAGCTCCTCCAGTTTAGCGAGCATGATCTCCTTTTTCATAAATGGCGTTCCGGTCTCATTTCCCAGTACTATGTTTTCCCAGGCGGTGAAATTATCGATCAATAGAATATGCTGATGTATCATTCCGATGCCAAGGTCTTTAGCCTTTCCCGGGTCGAGTCCTGCGATCTCTTCGCCCTTAAAAAAGATCTTTCCGCTGTCCGGTGAATATATTCCGGTGAGCATTTTCATCAAAGTGGTCTTTCCCGCTCCATTCTCGCCCAGTATGGCGTGAACTTCGCCGGCTTTCACCTCAAGGTCGATGTTTTCATTGGCGAATTTGCCGTAGAAGGATTTGGAGAGCTTTTCTGTAGAGATCATTTATTCTTCAGTATTTTCCACTATCTGGATCTCTCCGCTGATGATCTTACTCCGGATATCTTCGATTTTTTTAAGAATACTACTATCGAGCAGCTCTTTATTGTATTCGTCGAGGGCATAATTCACGCCTTTTTCCTTCAAGCCCAAAATATGCAGCCCGGAGGTGAACTGTCTCTTGATGATGTCCTCGATCGATGAATAAACCGCCTCGTCAACATTTTTAACCATTGAGGTCAGTACCCATCCCGGTGCCATATAATTTTGATTTGAATCCACGCCGATCGCGAATTTCTTCTCTTGCTGTGCTGCCTTGATCAGTCCGTTGCCCGATTGCCCCGCGGCATGATAAATAATATCGGCACCATTCTTGAAAAGGGTGGTGGCGATCTGCTCCGCCTTCACGGGATCGTGAAAAGTATCTCCGCCGGAACCGATATACCGATTGAATATCTCTATGTCAGGATTAATATATTTTGCGCCCTCATTGTATCCCCGCTCGAATTTCTTGATCAAGGGAACTTTCATGCCGCCAATAAAGCCTATTTTTGCATTTTCACTTTTCAATGCGGCGATGGCTCCCACCAGAAAAGAACCCTCGTCTTCTTTGAAAACTATGGATCTGATATTGTCTCCCTTTGAGACTGAATCAATGATGATGAATTTTACCTTCGGGTATTTGGCAGCGATCTCTTCTACGGAGTCCTTCATAAGAAAGCCTACGCCCACGACGAGGTCGCATTCCATTGCCGCGAATGTATTCAGATATTTCTTGTCCTCCGCCAGCCTCGCCGGCTGTCCGATATTTACTGTGACGCCGAAATCCTTTTCGGCCTTTTCCGCTCCGCGTACCGCAGAGTCATTAAATGAATTGTCTCCTCTTCCCCCGACCGAAAGCACTACGCCTACGCTGATCTTCTTTTTTTCGGGCTTTTCGCTATCGGCAGTCTTCTTATCAGCACAGGATAAAAGAGTGAAAAGCATTAAGGCAATTAGCAATGTTCTTATTTTCATAATTTCTCCACTATTTCAGAGATCCACCTTGCCGCGGGCTGGAAGTGGCTTTTTTTATGCATTTCCAAAACCATGCGTCGTGTTCTCTTAAGTTCAAATATATCAAAAAATCTTCCGAAAGGGAAATTTCCCGCTCCGGGAGGAAGATGCCAGTCCCCATGGCCGTCATTATCATGCAGATGCAGCTGATTATTGAAATTGGCGGTCTCGCGGCACCAGTCGGAAAGCTCGTCCTGAGCAATATAATTAAAATGGCCGGTATCGAAACATACACTAACCTCTTTTACCTTTGACAGTTCTTCAATAATTGTAAAGAACTGTGCTGCCTTGGTCTCAAAGACATTCTCAAAGAATATCTCGGGTAATGATGAAAAACCATCGGTCACCTTTTCCAGCGTGACCGTGGCCATCTTCAGCCATTTCTTGAAAATGGATGGGGAGAAGAATTTCACCGGATCAAAACCGGTATGGAACACTACACCCAGCGCCTTCATATCAATGGCGCTTTCGATCGCCACTCTCATCGTGTCTATGCAGATATTTCTGATATCCCTGTCCATCAGGCCCAGCCCCATCTCCAGATACGGCGCGTGAAGGGTAATAGGGGTCTTTACGGGGATATTGAGACCGTCGCTGTCCCTGAGCCGTTCTCCGGGAATATAGATCTCAAATCCTTGTATTATTTCTGGAACTTCGCTGAGCCATTGCTGCGCGTTCTTCAGGGGAAGATTGAGAAAGACAGGTATTGTATCATACATTTTTTTAGTGTTCTGTTTCATAATACGATCACAATGGAATTATTAGATTTGAGGCAATTCCAACGAACAATGAGCGCTGCGTACCCTCTGTGGTCCGTGAGCGAAGAGAAAGGAAGAAATTGACCAAAGATGATATTCCCTTCGGGCTGAAGCTCTTTTTCCGTCTTCTGCGTTGCTCGTTGCTTATATACCGCTGTGGGTATGCGGCGTTCCTCGCGCCTTGAGTACTGAATAAAAATAGCTTCAGCCATTGTTATCGGATTTTGAAGCAGAGCACTAGTGTGCTGTTTCATAAATACCATGACAATATGTGATAGGGGCACAAGTGCACAAGTGACAAGGCACGGGTTGAGAAATGAGCGCTAAGTTGATAGGGTGATAAGTTTGTAGGTGGGGAAGGATGGATTCCCAATCGAGTTGGGAATGACAGATATGTTTCTTCAGTTTCACAATTATTCATTGTTCAATTCCCCTTGTTCCTGGGTCCACTGCGAAGCATAACCTTGAACTTTTGAACATTTCAACTTTTGAACAATCTTCTCCACATCAGCCATTGTTGCTGTATTTATGAGACAGCGCACTAGCGCCCTTGCCCTTTTTCCGAGTACTAAATGGTAGTCCATTTGATCTCCGAGAATTTCTCTAATTCCCGCCTTGAAAATCTCCTGGTATTCTTTACATATCCGTTCTCGGCAATAGACTTCTTCGCGAGGCCGTATATCTCTTCGGATTTGGAGAAGTTGTTCCAGGAAAACCCTTTCAATTTAAAGCTGTGATAATGATCGACAATATTTTTTTCCCATGAATTAATATAGGAACCATGTATGCCAAGGAGATTCTGCAGGATATTTGACCCCGTGAAGTCCTCGCCTTTGTTTGAATAGGTGGCGCTGATATCGGAAAAATATACTTTATCGGCCCCCAATTTCCGCGAGAAGAGTATGGGTGCATTGTCCAAAAAACCTCCGTCCAGGAAAATTCGGTCCATGATCTTTACCGGAGGAAAGACCAGGGGGATCGCCATTGAAGCCATAAGGGCGGGAACGATTTTTCCGCTTGCGAAAACAGTATAATTGCCGCTATTCAGGTCGATAGCGGTCGGGAATATCCGGATAGGCATTTGAGAGATCAGAGTTTCTCCGAATATATGTTCGAGTTTATCCTCCAATTCGGAAGCTTCAAAGAGGGCATCCGCCTTTAGCAGTTTCACCTCAGTGAAAAAATGTCTTGTCGCATTGAAAAGGTTCTTGTCTTTATTGAAATGTTCTTCGATCTCCGCCAGAACAGGTATCAAGTTGATCTCAAAGGCAGCTTCCCTGGCCTTTTTAAGATCTCCGTTATAAAAGGAAAATAATGCGGCCGCCAAAGCTCCTGAACTTGTCCCGACTATTCCGTCGGGGACGAAATCCAATCCCTCAAGAAAGGCCAGATGGGCGATCCCTCTGGCACCGCCCCCTGAGAGAACGGCAAAGCGTTTACATTTGAAGAACATGGTGGTCAGTGTGTTCTGTTTCATAAATCCAATGGCAGCGCTCCCGAGTGAACGAGGTACGATGGGGGGTATGCTTCGCAGTACCGAAGCGTTCAAAGTTCAAAGGTTCAAAGTTAAAAGTGCAGAGAAGAAAAGAGATGGATTCTTCGGTCGCTACCGCTCTTTCAGAATGACAAATATAATTTTTCTCAGTCTCACAATTATTCATTCTTTTTTCACTATTCATTGTATTTGCCAACATTCAACTTTTGAACATTTGAACTTTTGAACAATCTTATTCACCTTGCTGCTTGAATACGTACCAAATAAGATACCTACTCTTCTATGATCTCAACATTCGCACGGGGGACGATCACTTTCTCGCCATCCTCCAATTCAAGCCTAACGACTCTTACCATTGCGCCGGATTCCAGCTCGTGGAGTTCAGTGGGCATTTCTATGACGGTGGCGATTTTGCCAAAATAAGGATTGCGGATTATTCGGATGCTTTTACCGATCTTTATAAAATATTCTGATTCCTTGATCTCTCCGTCCTTATAATCAATGTCGGTCACGATCACTTCAGGCCTGATCACGCCCGCCCTTATCTGAGTCGCTCCATTCATTGAGGCGTATTTGCCGTCCAGGGATTGAAGGAGCTCAAAGGTCTTATGCGCCATATCGATCTTTCCGAAGCCCTCTGTTACAACGATCGAGAGAGAAATATCTTCATTACCGGTGATAGCGACACCTATCTCATAGCCCAGCAGCGCTTTTACATCGGCATCATCGATGCCGGCGGTAATAATTCCTTTCACGCCTACTTCAACGGCTCTTTTTATAAAGTGATAATCAACATGTGAACCCACTACAATGATCTTGCCGATGTGTTCCTCGGATAAGTCGTCCACATTCGCCCGCCGTGAAGGTTCCTTCACCATTACATGAAGATCTCCCATGACCTCTCCGCCTATGCCGAAGATGCCCTGCATGAAGGCTCCCTTGGTCTCGATGAGGACTCCCTCGTCTTCATAAACCTTTTTTACCTCACCACTCACATATGCGAGTATGTCTATGGGTGTGGGATTCAATCTGAGCACACATTGTCCGGTGATGCTCGATATGCTTTCCACAATGCCTTCAATGGGGCTTTTAACAATATCCTTCATTAGTCCAAGAAAGGATCTCTTTTCCGCTATGATCTGTCCCGTTGTGATCTGATCGCCTTCTTTGATCTGAAGGAATTGCTCCATTTCTCCCGCGAGCACACCCAATTTATTGGCGACTTTGACCATGATCACGCTGCCGGGGAGCTGCGCGGTGGCGACGACATCCTTGGATGTGACCATATCCCCCTTCTTGACCAGGGTTTTGCCCTTGATGGGCAGTATTCTTTCTTTCTGAATAAGTGTATATTTTGAAACCTTAAGTCCCGGTGTATATGCCTGTCCCATATTATCTCCTTACCTCTGTCCCATTTCCGCGATCTTTTCGATCTCGGGGTACATATCGATCGCTTTGTACCATTTCACTATCTTATTAATTCTTTCCGGGTCATCCAATGAGAGATTGAAAGGCCTGCCGCGGGTGTCAATAATGATGCCGACGATACCGCCGTGCAGCGTAGCCTCGATCTTCTTGTTCTTGCCTTCGCCCAGATCGAATCCCGCCAGGGGTTTCAATTCCGCCTTGACCGATTCTCCGACTCCCAGGGGATAGACCTTTATTTCTCCATAGTCGATCGTATCCGCGATCTGAGTGCCGTCCGGCATGGTCATATTAATTTCCAGCACGGGTTTAATTCCTTTCTTGAGATTGCCTTCCGGCGCAACGCAAGAACCGAGGTATATGAGACAGTCCTTCTCAAAAACATCCGTGGCTGCTTTTTCGTGAACCTGTGAAAGCACACCCAATTGCGGCATCATGAATATTGAGTCGACGGTTAGATCGGTAACTCCGGTCGGCTGGAAAGAATCTATCATAAGCATTGCGGCTTGACTTCTTCTCGGAGCGTGTGAGAGCACGCCGCCTGATCCCACCAGCATATTCAAGTGGAACATATTGATAATTGTCTGGCCGGATATCTTCTGCGAGAACGCGTCGGAAATGGTCCTCTGCTGCTGAACCCCTTTTAATCCTACGGCAAGCGATTTATGTTGAATGAATGCGAGTCGGAGCGCCTCTCGCGCCAATGCCTGTTCCATGATCAGCTCTTCCAATGTCTGAGGGATAGTGGTCGGGCGTATCATCTTGTTCTTGATCCTATTGCGTATGTCCTTTGTATTCGGTCTATAAGGCAGCCATCGCATCACATTTTCCGCTCCGGTCTCTGCGAACACCTGACTTATGGAGTAGGACATTCCCAGATTGGCTGAAACCGTCCTATTGAAAATTTCTCCAAAAACGGAAAACACATCGGTGGTGGCTCCGCCAATGTCAACTCCGACGATATTGATCTCACGCTGCTTGGCGATGGTGCGCATGATAAGTCCCACCGCGCCCGGAGTCGGCATGATATCAACATCCGTCCATGCCATGAGATTCTTATAACCCGGTGCATGTGCCATAACATGCTCCAGAAAGAGATCCTGTATCTTGAGTCTGGCGGGCATCAGATTTTCCATCTCCATACTCGGGCGGAGATTATCGGTTATCTGAAGGGCCGTGTCAGAACCCAGTGTGTCCTCAATATTTTTCCGTGCGGCGATATTCCCCGCATAAATGATCGGAAGCTGGTATGTGATCCCCAGACGGGGCTTGGGATTCGCTGCTTTGATGATCTCGGCGAGCTCGACAACATGCTTGATCGTTCCACCGTCGGTCCCTCCGGACAATAGTATCATATCCGGCCTCAGATGTCTGATCTTCTCGATCTTCTCATGTACCGGCCGCAGATCATTTGTGGCAATGACATCCATTACAATGGCACCGGCGCCCAGCGCCGCCCTCTCGGCGGATTCGGCGGTCATGTTCTTTACAACGCCCGCGACCATCATTTGAAGGCCTCCACCGGCGGAAGAGGTGGATATAAAAATATCGGTGCCCTCTTTTTCGTTCTTTTTCGGCTTGATGAAATCTTCTTCATGAAGTATCTTCAATCCGGAGAGCTCTTCCAGTTCAGTGACTGCATTCAAAACGCCTTTCGTCACATCTTCAACGGGAGCTTCAACAGTTGTCGGAGCTTCCCCCCTTTTGATAAGCCGGAAAACACCATCTTTCTTTTCGATAAGTATCGCTTTCGTTGTGGTGGAACCACAATCAGTGGCGACTACTCTTTCGATATCGGAATGATCCTGTCCCATAAACTATCTCCTTTTTATTCTTTTTTTTCTATTCTTTCTTTCTTTCTTCATTTCTTTCATCTTCTTTCTCTGTTCTTCATCAAGGGTCTCAATAAGCTCAAGCATCTTATCTACCGATTCCCTCTTTTCCAAGAAATTTACAAATGCCGGATAATCATTCGTCATCACAAATGCTTGTATAAAGGGCTCGAAAAGTGCAAGCACCTGACTGCCGACATAATTAAGCGGCCTGTTCAATTCGATGAATAAAAGAGCTGGTGTGGCAAATCCACGGTCAACAATGAACTTCGCGGCTTTGCCGGCTACTCGCAATTCTTCATCGGTGAAATCAATTTTCTGCATTTTCGATATTCTTTTGGATAAAGTCACCGATCTCAATTATTTCCTTGCTCGTACACATAATATACATCCCTCTTGTCTTTTCGAGCCAATGAGGTGATGCGAAAGGGGAAAGAAAAAACCCTCCCTTTTCCCGTGAAAATCGTTTAAAACTATCCCACTCTTTAAAAAACTTGAACCATAGCCGTTTAATATGAAGCCCCTCATCATCAGCTGTGTAGAGGGTTGGAAGCAGGTATGCCATAAATGATACAAGGAAAAATACTGCGTACAATACCACATAAAATCCCGCTTCGAATATGTAATAGACGAAGATGCCGATAATGGTCAATACCACTAAGAGGAATAGTGACCGTAAAGGCGTTTCAATAAGGGGATGCACCTTCCATTGATGTTTCATTTTCGCATAATAATAAACGTATCCTACATTTTACCATATTTATGCATAATGTCAACGGCGCGAAGCGCGTCGGAGAAGATTGTTCAAAAGTTGAAATGTTCAAAAGCTCAAGGTTAAAAGTTGAGAAATATTGGGAAAAGGTTAGTTAGGAAATGAAGGATGAAGAAATGAATAATGATCAACTGGAGAATATTCGTAGGGACAGGGTTTAACCTGTCCTCCGTCATCCTGAACCCGTTAAGGGTGAAGGATCCATACGGATTTCAACCTTCGATATTCAACTTTTCAACCACCGTCCCCAATCTCCGCGGGATCTTCTCGTAGAAAGACTTTGAAGTTATTTATTTCTGCATTATGAAATGTGAATATATTATATCTACTGTAAATATAAATGTATATATAAAGGACGAAAACGGGAATCGTGCCATTCCCGAAGTTTTCAATGAAAGAGTATGCTTGTCGAATACCTGAAATCAACCATAATAAAGCCGAATTATTGTAAAAAAGCTCGGTAAAAATGTCATTAATCAGAAAATGAAAAAGCCATATTGCGCCTACCGGTATGAAGAACACTCCAATAAAGTAATATATTCTTCTAATAATATATACACTTTCTTTAAATAGAATTATAATGGATGCTTTAATGCTATATTTAATCCGTTCCAATCTTCGGATAGCAT
This sequence comes from bacterium, assembly GCA_023133295.1. GTDB lineage: Bacteria > AUK180 > AUK180 > AUK180 > AUK180 > JAGLWT01. Next base: position 22,812 of record JAGLWT010000154.1, read on the forward strand.
ACCACAAGAAAAAATTGATGATCAACAAAAGAACTATTATGGCAAGAAAGATCAAAGAAGTCACAATATCGGTCTCTTCATGCTCAAATACTGCTTGATAAATAACAACTACTGGAGAAAATGCAAATGCGATAACATTGGCTAGTAACTCCATTTTTATCATTAGTGTGAGCTTTTTTAATAAATTCAATTCTTTAATCTGAAAAAACGGGTAAAGAAGTATGATGAAAAACACAAAGAGCAGTAAAATTATACCAACAAAATCAAGTGAGAAAGAAGCATTGTAGCCTGTAAATATGAGAAAAACGGAAGCTATTAATGACAATACAATAATGAAAAGAGGGATTTGTCCGAATACTTCTCTAATAATGGGCCGTACAAAATCATAATTATTATATTTATACAAAAGCCAAAATGAAGTAGGAAAGTAAGCTAAAATTAGTATGAATTGGAAAAAATATTTAGGCGTAAAAATATTTAAAAGTCTGAAATCCATCTGATAAATAATAAAGAGCCAATCAAGAAGTATGATGAAAGTATAGAATAATAAGGGGAAAATAAGAATAAAAATGGTATTGAAAAATGCTTTTTTCCAATCTTTAATTGCTTTACCCCGCATGTTCCTCCTGAATCCTCATCCTTTATTTCTTAACTAACCTCCAACCTTTTATCTCTAATTGTCAACTGTCAATTGTCCATTGTCAATTACTTTTCCCGCCTTACCCTTCGATCCCCGTGATCCTCTCAAGCTTGAACCAGCGCTCCGCCTGCCGAAGCATGCAGAATGCTATGAGATAGCGTTTGCCGGCCTGTTTAACGAGTTTTTTCGGCTTTATTTTTCTGACAGTTGTTTCTGTTGTCCATGGAGAATAGTATTGTATCTCGATATCCTTACCGTTCTTAATGGCATCCTTGATCTCCCTGAGAAGGACGGCATCGGTATCGTCCCTCAGGTCCAGGTCTCTTCCAAAGAACTCTCTGATCTTCTCAATGGAATCCAAGGATCTTTTCACTTTGATCTCGGTGAGTATCTCGGTGTACATATGATGCATCGCTCTGATGATCTTGTCCGAGGTGAACGGCTCAACATGACGCAGCCGCAGCTTGGCAAGTAATGCGGCAAAGGTGAGATAACCCCTGCCCGGGCCGGGGTTCAACCGCCTCCAGAGCGTGAGCAGCCCGATAAGATTATCCTTAAGAAATCGTGTATGGTCAAGCGGACTCAGGAATGAGTAAGTAAAGGGGGCGTTAAAAGTGAATACCGGGTCCTCGCCGGCGAACTCCCTAAGTTTTCTCATTGCTTCCCATCCTTCAAGGCCTTCTTTCTGAAGGGCCTGTGCATCTATGCCGAATTTCTCCGGCAAGTCACCGCAATCTTGCTTGGGTTTAATGAGCACGGAAAGAGATTCTAGATTCTGAAAACCACTGACACGGAGCATATCAAGGCGTATAAAGACCCCGCCATCTTCGAACGGCTTGTCATTGGTGGAGGGGAATATGAGAACAGCATTCTTTCTTATGATATCTGATGTCGACTTCTCGTCATGATCCTCGCCCATTTTCATCATGCGGTTCTGTTCTTCCAGAAGTTCGTAGATCTGATCCTTTGTTAAAAGCCCCATCTTTATCAATGCTGCTGAAAGAAGAAGCCCGGTCTCTGACTGGACATCAAGTGCCTCTTGAAATTGCTTTTGAGTTATCAGATTCTTTTCCAGGCACAATTCACCGATCTTTTTATAGGCCATTTCTTCTCCAGATCAAAAACGCATCCGAGGATGCTAAATATCTAACGGTTATCTAAAATCTAAATGCGTAAGAGAGTTTTAAAGCATTACTTTTTGTGTCGAATCGAAGGTCGACCTCGGCCAGCTTCATCTGTCTCATAAGCTTCGCATTGTATCTTGATGCCGCAGCGGGCGCGTCGATGACCTCCATGATCCTTGTCAGGAGAAAGAGGACGCTTCCGCCTATCATCAATGCCGAAGCAACGGGAGATATCTCATCAACCCAATAGCCGTAATAGGAATCATAGTAGGAGTCATAGTCCATTCCCATTCCGATTATATAAGCCCCCCACTCAAGCCCCTCAAGGAGAAGGTATCCGACGGCCCTGCCGGGCTCTCCCGCATAAAAATGGCCGAGAGAGGGGATAAAGAAAGAAAGCAGAAACGCTGTTCCGCCGCTTTTTTTTCTCTGTGTATATAGATAGTACAAGGCAACCTGATCGGTTGTCTGTTGTGTCGGCCTCTGTACCGCGGGCGCGTAATTCTGTTGCGCCTGCTGAATAACGATCACATTCTGTCCGGAGTCGCTCGATCCTTGCTGTGCCGTCTTCTGTTTCGGTTTGTAGTAATCTGTATTCTGTTGAGTCTGTTGTTGTTGCTGAGTTTGCTGTTGAGGTTGTTGCTGCTGTGCTTGTGCAGGCGTCGCTGTTGTTACCGGGATGTTGGCCTTTCCGCTGAATATGGTCTTGAGCATATCATTTACCAGCGCGTTGATTATAACATCGATCTGTGAGAAATCCACTACCTTGGCGGATCTTGACCACTCTATTTTCGCATTCTCGATGTTTACCATTCTTGCCGAGATGATAGAGACATTTCCCAATTTCCCAAGAGTTCCGATCACGATATTGGTCACGCCGAGGATCTTGCCCAAGTTGACCGCGCATTCTTCGGAACTGCAGCTCAATTCCTGCTGAAGGTTCTGTTCCTGCAGTATTGACTGCATCGATGCCCTGTCCACCACAATGAATCGGTTATGCGAGACGATGAAATCACGGAAAAGATCGGAAACGATACTGGCGCTGGACGCGTCCGAGCCTTTAGGCTGAAAATCCATTATTGCGATCGCCTGTTTCGTTTCTGCGGCTGATATCGCTGAAACTAACAAACAAAACACTATTGTCGCTAACATTATGCGGGTTTTCATAGAAACCTCCCTGTATTTGCTGAATTTTAAACCATTTTCGATAAAAAGTCAAACATACAATGCATCAGTTCTCCCGCAGACGGAGATTTGAGGCACGACAGGAGACGGTTAAATTGTGTTGTCGCGACTAATTAATAGCTCCCATATTGAAATTCGTGCCTATACTGATAGCGATCCCATTCAGAAGATAATTATTGTTCATAAAGAATGCGGCTTCGACGCTCTCATGGAAGGAGACAAGTGCATTGACTCTGTAGGATACCATGAGATATGTCCCCCAGCCTTTAAGTATGACACCAAGCCCCACATTTCCGCGGACTCCGAAAGCGTAACCATAATAATCCGCCGGATAAGAATCAGGGGTCTCAAAAAACATATATGCACCCCTGAGCCCCAATTGAAAAAGGAGGCCGACGGGAAAATCGGTTGGATTATTCTTATGAGGGCTGCCGAATTGTACCTGAAATCCCAGCCCTGGCCCGTAGTAATGTTCAGGGTCATAGGACGTAGAATCAATAACATACGAAAAGGACCTCCAGAAAATAAATACAAGGCCCCTGGAGTTGTGCCCCGGCACCCTTGCCGCGAGCATTAGATCGGTAAAAGCAAATGTGTTCTTGGCGCTTAGAGTGAAGCTGTAGTCCGATGTAGCTGTTTCCCCGAAGATAGTGCTGCCCTCCTTCAGGGTATTAACATCTCTGCTTATGCCTAAATAAAATAAGTCCCAGAAGAATGCGAAATCAAAATGGAAATGTCCGGGGTCTCCCGTTTGCTGTCCCCATTCCGCTCCGTCATAATCCCAGTCGGTAAAAAAATTCTGTTTCGGAAATAAACCCAGATCGAATTCAAATCCCAGATCTAGCCGTATCGATTGCGCGGCTGGCTGCTGCACATACGGCTGTGGAGCTGCTGGCGGGGTACCCTGCTGCTGTATCACTATGACATTCTGCCCCCCGGAATCGGGTTTAGGCTGTTGTTGTTGAATCGGCTGCTGTACTACGGGAGCGGGCTGTGCCGGAGCGACTGTGGTTACCGGCGTTTTCGCAGCGCCGGCGAAAATGGTATTGATCATATCATTGACCAGGGCATTGATTATAACATCGATACTTGAAAAATCCTGCACCTTGGCGGATCTTGACCATTCTATCTTCGCGCTTTCTATATTTACCACCCTGGCGGAGATGATGGAGATATTTCCTAATTTCCCAAGAGTTCCGATCACGATATTGGTCACGCCGAGGATCTTGCCCAAGTTGACCGCGCATTCTTCGGAACTGCACCCCAATTCCTGCTGCAGGTTCTGTTCCTGCAGAATTGATTCCATAGATGCTCTGTCCACCACAATAAAGCGGTTGTGCGAAACAATGAAATCACGGAAAAGATCGGAAACGATACTGGCACTGGACGCGTCCGCGCCTTTAGGCTGAAAATCCATTATGGCGATCGCCGGCTTTATCTCAGCTGCCGATATTGTGGAAAAGGCTAAACAAGCCACTACTATTGCTAACATTATTCGAGTTTTCATCAAGACCTCCCTTATTTGCTGAATTTTAAACAATTTTCGGTAAAAAGTCAAATGCCGAGTTGACATTGAAGCGGGAAAAACAGTAAAATCTATCATGAAAAAGTCCCCGTATGATAAGAATAAACTGCTTTCTGTCATTCAAAGCGCTTCAAAGCATTTGAACTACGGGATCAAATTAAAGGTTCCCGCTGTTAAAAACAGCATTCGGCGCATTGTGATCGCGGGTATGGGCGGCTCAGCGATATCCGGCATGGTAATTAGAGATATCCTCACCGATTATTCCGATGTGCCGGTCTTTGTCTTTTCCCGTGAATGTATTCCTTTTGAGTTGTCATCCGATGATCTCTTTATCCCGATCTCCTATTCCGGAAAAACAGGGGAGACCCTTTCAATGATAGATTCATGCAATGCCCCGACACAGATCGGAATATCGTCAGTCGAGAATTTTGTAAAGCGAACGGTCACAGTTCCTTCCGGCCTTCCTCCCAGATATGCTTTTTACTATATCTTTTCCTCTCTTGTGAAATTGATATCGGTTAACCTTCGTCTCCCAAACTTAATGGACGATCTCGCGGGAGCCGCGGCAGCGCTTGAATTGCTATCCAAATCCCTTGTCGAAGACGGGGGTGCCGCGGAAACCGGTGCCGCCGCTATGTTATCCAATATTGCTCTGATATATTCTCCGGCCTCCTTGAGAGGCGCCTCTTACAGGTGGAAAACCCAGATCAATGAGAATGCGAAACATCATGCCTTCTGCCACTATTTCCCGGAAATGTGCCACAATGAGATAGTGCCTTTTGTAAACGGGAAGAAGGGGATGTGTGTGGTCCTTCTGCGTTCCGCATACGAAGAAAGTATCGAGAAGGCGGAATTGGATCATTTTTCCGGGCAAGCTGACCTTGAATTTGAATTTTCCTCTGAAAATGCCCTTGATGAAACATTAAAATTTATCCTTCTGGGGGATCTTATTTCGTATAAGCTCTCACATCTCAACGGTGAGGATCCTTATGAGATATCAATGATCAATGAATTGAAAGACGCTTTAAATAAGGGTATATAGAGGTAAAAAAAATGGCAAAGGCAGAAGGAAAGAAATTCAATTTTGAGGCAAGGGACAAGATCCGTTATGATGTGATAGAAACCTTTGAATATGACGGTAAGCCGCAGAAGATCGTGATCGAGTATCCTGAATTCTCCGCAGTGTGCCCTTTTTCTGGCCTTCCTGATCTTGGCACTGTCATAATTACATATTATCCCGATGGAAGGTGTGTGGAATTGAAATCTTTGAAGTACTACTTCATTTCATATCGAAATGTGGGGATATATCAGGAAAAAGCCTTGAATATCATGTTCACCGACCTGAAGAAAGCCTTGAAACCCAAGTATATATGTGTCGAATTGGCGTATAATGTGAGGGGTGGAATGGAGGTTTTCAATAAAATGGAATCCGGTACTTCTCCCGAATAGAACAAAGGATATTTGACAAGTATTGGAAGATATGGTAAAATACACGGTATTATAATGTTAAGGAGAATGTCATGGCTAAATTAGTTATTGTTGAAGCAGATCCCACCTTAGCAAATAACCTTGAAAACGCTTTGAAGGATAATTTCGACATCAATATCGCCCTTAACGGTAAGGATGGTCTTGATACCATAGTAGAGAACAAACCGGATGTTGCGGTTCTGGACTTTTTCCTGCCGGAATTGAATGGCTTCCAGATCTGTACACAATTAAAGCAACAAGGCTTATTGGACAATATAAATGTTGTCTTATTGGTGGACTCCGAGGATATCGGCAACCGTTTCGTGAATCAGTTCGGCGTTAAAAAATATTTTCTAAAACCATACAATGTCGATGATATCGCTTCCTTTGCCATCGAAATGGTATCCGAAGAGGATATTTCTGTAGCGGACGATGGAGAAGATGACGATTTCCCGTCTTTTGATGACGAAAGTTTAAAACTTCTTGACGACATTTTTGCTGATATGGAAACAGATGGACAGCCGGCAGAAGAACCAGAAGAAGAACTCCCTATGTTGGAGGAGGAAACTTCAATAGATGAGAAAACCGAGATCCTTTCCGGCCCCGACGAAGAAAAATCAGAAGACCAGGCAGTTGTAGAAGCTGCCCCCGTAACGCCTGACGAAGTGCCTCCCGCCGCCGAAACTTCAATGGATGACGAGTTGAATGTGAACGCGATCCTGGGTGATTTGGACGATACTTTAAATTCTCTTGACATTGATGATGACGGCTCCGCCGGCCTGGGTATTGATTCGGGGATCCCTGATATAGACGAGGAGGATTCTCTTCCCACGGCTGATGACGAAACGATAGTAGCTGACGCTATGCAGGCTGATGACGCGGTTCCGGATATTCCCGAAATAGATGAAGCTGGCCCTGAGATCCCCGATCTGGATGAGATTCCCGAGGAACAACCGCAAGTAGAGATTCCCGACCTTGAGGACGATATTCCCCAAGAGCCGGAAGCGCCTGTTGAAGAGATCCCGGAGATCCCGGATCTGGATGAGGCTGCTGCCACTGAAGAACCTGAGCTTGAAATTCCTGATATAGAAGAAGCTCCCGCAGAAGAGCCGGTAGTAGAGGAAATCCCAACAGAAGAACCTCCCGCGGAGGTTCCTGTAGAAGCGGCCGTTGAGGAGACGGTTGAAGAAATAACAGCGGATGACCTGAATTTAGATATACCTGATATAGAAGAAGCTCCCGCAGAAGAGCCGGTAGTAGAGGAAATCCCAACAGAAGAACCTCCCGCGGAGGTTCCTATAGAAGCGGCCGTTGAGGAGACGGTTGAAGAAATAACGGCGGATGACCTGAATTTAGATATACCTGACATAGAAGATGGAGCACCCGCAGAAGAGCCGGTAGTAGAGGAAATTCCTGCAGAAGAACCTCCCGCTGAAGCCCCTGTAGAAGCGGCTGTCGAGGAAACGGTTGAAGAAATAACAGCGGAT
>JAGLWT010000155.1 GCA_023133295.1 bacterium
TCCGAACACTCGCTAATTCTTGGTATGCCGAGTTCCCACCCTAAGCCGAAAGAGTGAAAACTTTCATAATTGCTCACTAGCCCTACTTGCAATTTCAGATCGGTCTGTGTTCTGCTGCCGTCCGGATTATCCCGATAAATGGGAATCTGATGAGTTGTCCATATTTTGCTGTTATAAACTCTCGAAAGGGGTATGGAAGTTTCAGAGTTTAGGATTAGAGAGACTTCAGCAGAATTGATATTGACATTTCCATTACAAAGATTGATATTTTCCGTATCTATCAGGTATTTCTGATTGGGAAGGAACCCTTGTGCTTCATTAAGATCGAATTCAGCAGATACACTCAGCATAAAAAATATAACACCGATTATTGTAAGGGATATCTTTTTATTCATCTTCGCCTCCTATCGGAAGGTAAATGTACAAGATATCTGCCTCCACCCATTTGCCGTTGACATTGTAACTGATCCTGAGTTCAAGCGGATGAGAAAATGTCCCCTCCAGCAATTGAAGCTTCTCCATAATATTAATGGATTCACTTTTTCCGAGATGCAACTCCCAAGTATCAAAGCCATTCGTAAATGCGGGGAATACATCAATAACTTCGATCCCGATAGGCAAATATTCTTCTATTCTGATGTTCAGAGGTATCAGATTATTCTCAATATCAAATTTCACTTCTATAGTATCACCCGCCGAAAGCATATCCGGCTCACAGGTAATTGCTTGATCGATGATACCTGACACCAAACCGGAAATATAATCTATATTTTCCTCTATATTCAATGTTTTCACCAGATCAAAGTTTAAAAACAGGGCTTTCCCTTCGCCGTAACTATTATCAGTAGCCATCGGACAGGGCTTGGCGCCGATAGTGAAAGCAAAGATACTTTGAAGCTCTCCTGAAGTCTCGACCCTGTACGCTTTTCCCTGCGTCTGTATCAGCATTTCTTCAGAATATCTGGAAGTTATGAATTGAACGATATTGTCTTCTCCGAGTTTGCCCGAAACCTTTATTCCGAATACTTCATCTCCTACCTTTGGATCTGATACATGATGCCATAGTGATGAAATAACCGTCTTCCCGTTTGCTACGACTTCTTTTATTCTTTCATGAGTATTTCCCGTAACAGGCAGTCGGTCGCCCAGGATGAAGACCGCATCGTAGCGGTCTTCCGTAATCTCATCTTCAAATATCGCCCTGTCTGAAGTAATCTGCGAATTGTACTCTTTAAATAACCGATCGGCTGAAAGTATCTCGCTATCAGAATAGTCACCGTTCAGCCAGACCAGCAGTCTTGCGTCCCTGCGGATTGAATACTCCGTGCTCAGGGCATCTGCGAGATTTACTCTCACAGAGTTTGGAATTTCCTCATTTCCTTCAGCATCAAATGCGCAGTACTCTATTAAATGTTCTCCGTTTTCATATCCTGCAAGATCAAATGTTTCCAGATAATTTGTCCAATACCCGTTATCAATCCTGTACTTGAAGAATATTTCACCTTCTTCCTCTGTGTAAACGGTATATTCGGTACCTTCAATGACAAATGTCTCCGCACCCTCCATCGCGAACGGTTCGAAGAGAATTTCCGAAGAAAGGATGACTCCCGGAAGTGTGTCTTCTCCGGTATTATCATCGATCGTGTTATTTACCATTACAGTCTCTTCCTGAAGGCCGATATTCCCGGAAAGGTCTTCAGCATAGGCATTGATCTTATAAATGCCATTAGGGACGATTTCCGTATCCCAGATATAATTCAGCTCATTCTCATTTTCGTCCTCTACTATGATAGAGGCAAGATCAAGACCTACCTTCCTGACACCGACATTATCGTTTGCCCTTACCTTTACATTTACTTTTCCTCTGACTTGTTTTATGCTTTTTGGAATCGGCAACGATAAAGAAGTCAATGATATCTCTTCTCCCGATATTACTTCAAGTTCAACTGTAGGTGACATAAAATCAAGCGGTTGATGTGTACCGCACTCGTTTTGTTTTATCAGTTCCACTGCTGTCAGATCAGAATATGTAGCATGGTACTTGGAATAAAGGAAGTATGTTTCATTGGGAGAAACTTTTATCTCGGGATTTGCGCATAAGTAGCTGCCGAGATAATCAACAGCTCCTGTTTTGACATTCAAGCACTTGACATCGATTTCATAACTTCTTACATGGTAATTTATCGGAATAGGGCCGATCGGTGGGAATCCCGGACATGCTCGGCCCGGATTTTCATCCGTTATGACACTGTAGTAGAATCTGGAATCTTCGCCGGAGAAACCGATGTTCTTGATTTTTACTGTAAACGGATAAGTCTCTACAACAGTTTCTGTATCATTCACCAGATCGAATAAGACAATCTGCTCCTCATTCCTTTTGAATCCCGTTGCGACAAGATAATTCTGATCTGAAGAGACAGAGATATCTTCATATATTAAGGTTGTAGAATCGGAAATCTTTACTACTGTTCCGTATGAATCCACGCTATAGATATTTATATTGCTGTCCCCGGTCATTCGACCTACGAAATACACCTTATCGGAAAAAGCCACCGTGTTCATTTTCCAGATGTAGTCAATCTGGGAATCAGGAATGTGTATATATTCATTATCTCCAACTTTCTTTATCAACTCCAAACCGTTCCAGTAATAGCACATAAGCCTGCTTACTAAAGATATTGTATCCTCTGAAACGCCTTCCACCATAAGGTTCAGACCTGAATAGTAATCCCAGAAATAGAGATTGGAATTCTTTAAGATGAACAGATTTCCGTAATTGCCCACATAGAAGATTGAAGTGTTTGAATAGGGACGATAAAGCGGTCTTGGCGGAGGCGGAGCATTTTCGTAGCTGGCAGTGACTATCTTGGTTGTGATGCCGTTCTGGTACTTCCAGACGGAAATATTCGGATCAATACTGTCTTCAATCGCTCTCACATAATCCCCACATGCCATCAATCCTGAATGCTCATAGTAGAAGGAGCCGTCGTAAGTGAAATGGGGAGCTTTGTTGAATCGGGCATCACTGAACAGTACCGTTTCGTTTCCTGCAATAATTGTATAGAACTCCCTGTTGATGACGATCTCTTTGTCAGGAGTTTCCGAATAATTTCCTGCTTTATCGATGCAGTACAGTTTCAGAAAGTATTTTCCATCATCGTAAATATCGCCGCTTAGTGTGTAAACATATGACTCAACAGTACTTCCTCCGGAAACAACTGTATCGGTATTACCCAGGGTATCTCTTATTATCAGATCCCATTTGTAGATATCGAAATTATCATTTACAGCTATTGCAATGTCAAGCTCATCATTGCACCCGTCAAAATTAGGAGTAAGTATGTTTTCGCAGGAAAAGGAAATAACCGGTGATGTAATATCAATCGTGACCGTACCGGTTTCAATCTCTGAAGAAAGTGCACCGCCGATCGTATTTATTGCATACAGCGAATATGTGTATATTCCTTCGGGAACAATGTCACCGCTCGCATTTCTTGCGTCCCAGATCTCGGTATGTGTACCGATGGATCTGATCTCTCCCGCTACGAGGTCTTTTACAACAGTACCGGTATCGTCAGCGATTGCAAGATATACCTTGACATCGGAACAGGCGTTTACATAATAGTTCACCGTTGCCGTGTCCTTTATCCCGTCCGAATCAGGACTGATGCTCTGATTTAGCGGCGCGACATAGCTGAAATACGGGGGCTGAGAACATGAAGGAGTCCCGACATTGATATTCACCTTGACATTGATCACTTCAGATGTACTGTTACCCGCAAGATCCCGCTGGAATATCCTGACATAATAGATTCCATTTTCAACGACTTCGCCGCTCTCATCGCGGCCATTCCAAAGGAAGGTATTTGTCTTTTCAACAGAAACCTTATCGAATGTGATAATCCCGTCGCCGATTGCTTCTACGATATATTCAGTGTTTCCTGAAGTGTATTCATTATCTATTATCGTGTTGACAAGTCCTTTATTATCAGAAACATTTACGGATATCTGCGAATTCTCATTAATGTTGTATGTGAAATGGATATTCTCGATATATGGATTGAACTGGTATTTGTCATATACGAAATTTGTGATCCGGGGATCAAAGTAGTCGGATACGATCGAATATGTTTCATCAACAGGATTTGTACATTCCGCATCACTGAACGCAGCTTCTGCCGTAATGAAATACCTACCGTCGGGAATGAATCCCACCGGAAATAATAATCCTTCCCTATTCTGCAGCTCAAAATCGGCTTCTCCCAGAAGATTGAAATTTGAAAACGGTGATCCCATATCCTCACCTGAGTAATACACCCGGGCGATCGAATCGGGATTCAGCTGGTTTACATAAATATTATGGTCCACCGGCAAAACTCCTGGACTAAGCCGGAGATCAAATACCTTATCATTCTCAATAGGTTCAACCGAAATCCCGGGAAGTACCTTAAAATAGTCGGAAATCTCAGTGCTATATAATCCGCTTTTTGTAGACGCTTTGAACAGATTATCATTTCCGCAATGAGCATATGCGAATTCATACTCCCAGTATGTGCTGTTTGCATAGTATATGTCATCGCTTCCATTGCGCGCATCGATCCATGCAATATACAGATTTGCATTGTCGTCAGATACAACCCTGAGCTTTTTCTTGAGTGAATTGACTAAAGGATCGCTCAGAGAGTATTCCGGTGTGATATCGTACATTGAATCTGAAAGGCGCTTAAAATAAACATGATCCGAAGTATCGTCCCCCTCTATCCATACCAGTGTGGGTCCGTACACAGTTTTGTGTACAATAAATTCCTTGATTTCGTTTCCGATTATCGCATTTTGAACGGAATGTTCTGTGAGCACACCGGTATTGTATTTTGCGATCTTGATCAGATTGTAGTTCTCACCGTCCGCACCGCCGTTTTCTGCGAAATGGCCGTCATAATCATATTCCCAGCTTTTGAATGATATGAACAGGTCTGTCCCGTTTTTATAAAGTTGTGGGATTTCTTGTGAGCCATATAGGGTAGCTGTCAGATTAATTGGAATTGAAAAGCCCGAAGCTCCGGCAGGTTTCGAAGAAAAATAGAGCTTTTTTGAAAGAGCAGTGGTCACCTCCCAGGAAAGAAATATATCTCCATTTGATCTCATTATCGCGGGATTGGATACTTGGCTGGAAGTCTGCCATACCTCGAAAGTCTCCGAAGATACACCATATCGAATATATTTGACTTTATTATTGCCGGAGTCCTCTCCAAGGATAATTACATGAGATACACCATTGTCTTCCAGAACACTATACTCTTTGATAGTCATCGAAAGCCCGTCATATACCACTTCAGGGATAAGGGTCGGGTCTTTGAAGTGGATGCCGCTCTCGACAGATTTCAGAATATTCCCGTCTTCTACATAGAATATTTCCGCATTTCCTTCATTGTCGTTTGTCAGCTTGACATCTGACTTGTCAACTGAATCAAAAACTTCTTCCCCGGCCGAGAAAGAAAGAGGGTCGTCTTCAGAATTAGTATAGACCGCTTTCGGTACGGAATTGATCTTTTTTACACAAACCGCATTTGACGAACCGTAAAAAGGTGAGATACTGAAGTCATATTCCTCATTGAAAATAGTGCTCAGATAATAGTTTTTTGAGGCTTCGATATTGTTAACCGAAAGTGCTTCAGCACTGTCACTCTTCATACCGGAATACTTGACAGTGCCCTCTCCGATAACTCTATTCGTAATTTCGAAGCGTATCGGGGAATCATAAATAATGAACAAGGCGATTCTATCTACCTCAGTATATATGCCACCTATCTTCATCTGGAGTACAAGTTCGCCGGCAAAACCAGCATAAAGAATATCGCCGGGGATCTCCCCTACAACAATATTTTCAATGTCAGCTCCCGGTATAATTATTCCCTCAAACGAATCTGTCGGATTCTGATAGTCCGAGGATACGGGTATATCTATCAGGGAACCGCCATACGGGTGAAATTCCAGTCTGTAGTAAATATCGGACTGCGATTCGGTGAAATTTCCCTTTACCTGAATCTCCGGGACAGTATAAGTGAAAGTCATATCGTTTACAGGAAAAACTATCTCGCCGTTGAACGGTACATCTTCACCCATGGTCGAATTTTGATTCTCTTTTCCAAAGATCAATAGCTCATTGTCTACCCCTGGAGTAATTACAGTTATCTCCGTGCCGCCTTTGGAATAGAACAGCCTGATTCCCGATCCATCCTCAATGCCCGCGATATCAATATCAGATTCGCAAAGGTGTATTTCATGCAGTTCATTCCCTGATTGATCATATACCTTGTATTCGTTCCCCGCAATGGCGAGGATTTTCATTTCAGTGGGATATGAGTTCTTGATCATGACAATTCTTTCAGCTGAAGGAATAACACCGGCATTGGAACGGGTGAAAGAAGAATTAATCCCATCGTACTGTATATCAACACTTACAAGATTATCATTAACATCAACAAAGAGTATCTTTGAATTTAATACGATCCCGTTAGTTGATGATGCTACAAGAGTATTCAGTGTTCCGGTAGAAACAAGCGAATTGCTGTAAAACCTGAATACTTCTATAATGCAGTCGCTATTTGCATCATTTTTCTTGAGAATTATTTCTTTGATACCGTCGGCATCGAGATCTGTGGAGAACATCTCAATTTCTGTCCCGGTGATAGTTGATGAGATATGTACAGGATTCATTAATTCGTCAAGGATAATTATTTTATCATTTACAAGAAAAGTGAAATATGTATTCCCGCTCTCAGATAATATTTGAAAGGATTCATGAACAGTACTTGAAATACTGAAAGGGGCACTTTTCGGATAATCCGGCTTTATCCCGTATGAGTCGGCATAATACAATGAATAACCCAAGCCATCATATGTGAGAAAGGAATAAGCATTGTTAATATCAAGAACCGCTAATTCAGACAAATTTGAAACAAGAATCCCGTTGAATCCAATGACAGGTGTTTGTGAATCCTGTTCAAGTGAAACAGTACCACTCCTATTGACGAAATTCCATGAATATATTCTGGAATTATTTCTATCGATTGTGATGACTTTCGAAAATGATTTTCCATAAGGGGAATCGAAATGGTTCAATACACTCGGATTCGCATAAGTGGCGAATGCCAAACAGAAACAACAAAGGAAAATACAAATAATTTTCATTGTGCCACCCTTATCTATCTTGCTTAATTTTACACTTATATCCAGAATATATCAAGTATTTTGCTAACTTAAACCCAAACATTTATACCATTTCCGATAACGGTCCGCGGGTATGTGAATTGTGAACGCTTACATCGGGACCAATGGTCGTTCGCTGCACGAACGACGGGTTGCTATATTTCTCATTTTTTCATATACTCTAATGGTGTACTGTTTCACGATAACAGTCCACTATTTGAAAAGCAGGGGTGCTTATTCGCTGAGAAGGCAATGCCTACCCTTTGAACCTGATGCGGTTAATACCGCCGAAGGAAGCTTGTTCTACTCCTGCTGCTTTTCAAAAGGAGTATTTTATGTCAGAATTACCGCTCGGAAAAATTTCACCTGAGATCTTCAAGGAGATCATCTACCCGAGATTGGGAGCAAGATCATCCAATGTTATTATCGGCCCGCAGAATGGTGTTGATATTGCTATTACAAAGGTCGGGAACAAGGTGATGGCGACAACCACCGATCCTGTATTCATCGTCAAGGAATACGGTTTCAAGAAGGCGGCGTGGTTCGCAGTTCATATCCTGGTGTCCGATATTGTTACAAGCGGGTTGAAGCCGGCTTATCTTTCCATTGACCTCAATCTTCCTGTTGAAATCACTAAAGAAGAATTGAAGATACTCTGGGAAACCGTTCATGAAGAATGTGAGAAACTGGGTATTGCCATCATAAGCGGACATACGGCGAGATATGACGGGTGTAATTATCCGATGGTCGGTGGCGCGACCGTTATCGCCATTGGCGATGAAGATGAATACATCGCTCCGACCATGGCGGCTCCCGGGGACGATATCATCGTAACAAAGGGTTGCGCGATCGAAGCGGCGGGATTATTCGCCGCAACATTCCCCGATAAGATCAAAAAGGAATTAGGAAAAGAAGTTTTCCAAAAAGCGGATGAATTGTTCTTCAAGATGTCGGTTGTGAAAGAAGCCGAACTCGCACGGGAGTTCGGCCTTCGCGATAAGGGGATCACATCAATGCACGACGCTACTGAGGGAGGAGTTTTCGGAGGTCTCTATGAGGTCGCGAGAGCATCGAATGTCGGAATGGATATTCACAAAGAAAAGATCATAATCAAAAGCGAAGTGGAAGCGATATGTAAAAGATTCGAGATGGATCCGTATATCTCGATCTCGGAAGGGACGATGATAATCACGATCAAGCCCGTCTATTCTGATAAATTCATCAAGCTCTTAAAGGATAACTCCATTGAGGCTTCAATTATCGGTAAGGTGAATGAAAGCGGAATAATAAGAATTTTTGAGAATGGTGAAAGCAATGTCCTCGAACATCCGGAAACAGATCCTTTCTGGGGAGCATTCGCCAAGGCATTTCGAGATTAAATTGATCTGGGAAGGTTCTGCTTCACAGCTCCGGTGACAATGGGTGATAAGGGCACAAGGTACAAGTATTCAAGTGGGAAGTGTAGAGTGGGAACCAGACGGGACGAAATAAAACTGGATCCCACGGTCACAAGCTCCCTCTGGATGACATTCTCTTCTTTATTTCCTTCCCGCATCCGCTCATCGGGAGCCCGGCAGCGCCGGGCGACCAACCCAAATGAGTTTTGAACCATTTAAGCGACATTGTAAAAGGCGTAGAGTTTACAATTGCTTCGCAATTCTCAACTCTTCGCTTGGA